>DATEPK010000245.1:0-3687 GCA_035273245.1 Thermoleophilaceae bacterium | reverse complement strand
GCTCGCCACGCCGTCCGAGTGGAGCACGGATCCGTGGTCGGGCGAGCTGCGCGACGGCTGCGTGTGGGGACGCGGCGCGCTCGACATGAAGAGCCAGGTGGCGGCCGAGCTGGCCGCGGCGCTTGTGCTCGTGGAGGAGGGCTGGCGGCCCGAGTCCGGCGACCTCCTGCTCGTGTTCGTGGCCGACGAGGAGGCCGGCTCGCTGCAGGGCGCCAAGTGGCTCTGCGAGAACCACCCGGACAAGGTGCGCTGCGACTTCAGCGTGAACGAGGGCGCCGGCGAGGTGTTCGAGTTCGACGGCCGCCGCTTCTACAGCGTGTGCGTGGCGGAGAAGGGCGTGTTCCGCTTCAAGCTCTCCACCAGCGGGCGCGCCGGTCACGCCTCGATGCCGCGCATCGGAGACAACGCCCTGCTCAAGCTCGGGCCGCTGCTCACGCAGCTCGCGGACGCGCCGATGCCGCTCGAGCTGAGCCCGGAGCCCGAGGCGCTCATGCGCGGGCTCGGCGTGCTGAACGGCGGCGGAGACCCTGTGGCGGCGCTGCGCGAGATCGAGGAGAAGGACCCGCGCCTTGCCGTCCTCGTGGAGCCGATGCTCGGCGTCACGCTCGCCCCCACGATGGCGCGCGCCTCCGACAAGATCAACGTGATCCCGTCGCGTGCGGAGCTCCAGGTGGACTGCCGCGTGCCGCCGGGGCTCGGCGAGGAGCACGCGCGCGAGCGCATCCGCGGCGCGCTCGACGGGGCCGACGGCTATGAGATCGCCTTCTTCGAGGACGAGCAGGTGATCGGCAACCGCTCCCAGCTCGACACGCCGCTCATGGACCACATCCGCGCGTTCGTGGAGCGCGAGGATCCGGGCGCGGTGGTCGTGCCGACCGTGCTCCCCGGCTTCACCGACTCGCGCTGGTGGCGGGAGGCATTCCCCGAGTGCGTCGCGTACGGCTTCTTCCCTCAGAAGAAGATGGACATGTTCGAGTCCGCACCGCTCGTGCACGGCGCCGACGAGCGCGTGCCGGTGGAGGACCTCGGCCTGGCGGCGCGCTTCTACGCGGAGCTGGCGCAGGAGGTGCTGGGATGAGCAAAAGCGAGCCGAAGGCGAGCGGTCACGGGCGGCCGGAGGCCGACCGTCTTCATCAGAGCGCGGGGCAGGATGCCCCGCGGAGGTATCCCGAAAAGCTCCGGTTGGGCGGCATGGCGCTGCGCAACGGGCTGCTGGTGCACGGCCCGACGCACTGGGCCGCGGCGATCCGCGGACGCGACGGCCGGATCCAGGTGGCCTCCGGCCGAAAGCCCAAGCTCGGCGCGCGCGCCCTCGACAGCGTGCCCGGGCTGCGCGGCGTGTCGAAGCTCGCGGAGGCGTTCGCGATCATCCCGGCCGTGAAGCGGCGGCTGCCGGAGGCCGGGCTGCCGATGGAGGACGCGAAGGCGCTGGGTGGTATGGCACTGGCCGCCACGCTGTCGCAGGCGATCCGCCGTGGCGGCGAGCGCACCTTCGGGCGGGAGGCGGCGGTGTCCCTGGTGGGACTCGCGCCCGCGCTGCTTGTGCTGCGCGGCGGGGACATCGCGGCGTACCACGGCGTGGAGCACAAGGCGATCGGCGCCTACGAGCAGGGCGCCGAGGCGGCTGACGCCACCAAGGAGCACGACCGCTGCGGCTCCAATCTGGTGGCGCCGCTGATCGCCGCCACCACGATCGGGAACGTGGCCGCCCGGCGAGCCGGCATGCGCGGCTCCGCGGCCGACGCCGCGGCGGCCCTGGGCGGGATGGCCGTGGCGGTGGAGATCTTCGCCTGGTCCGAGCGCCACTCGGGCACCAAGCTCGCCAAGGCGCTCAAGCGCCCCGGCTACGAGATCCAGCGGCTCGTGGGCACTCGGGAACCGACTGCCGAGCAGCTCGAAGTCGGTCGTGCCGCGCTCGACGAGATCCTGCGTGTGGAGGCTTCGCCTCAGTAGCTGAACACGGTGCCCGGCTCGTCGCCGAGCCACTCGAGCATCGGAGTCGCACCCGCCAGCCTGGCGTTCGGCACGAAGTCGGAGTCGTCGATCTTGCGCGCGCTCACGCAGATCGGGCAGGCCAGGAGCTCGCCGCCACCCTGAGCGAATTGCTCGAACAGCTTCCCCAGGGGCGGGCACCCGTCACACGCCACCGCCTCGGCGTGTCCGGCAAGTGCCAGACGCACCGCCTCCTTGGTCAGCCACATCGCCACCGTTTTCCCCCGCTCCTGCGCGGCACCCGCGACGAGGAACGCCACCGTCACGCGTTCCGGGTCCTCGAGCCCGGTTGCGAGGTTGATGAGCACCTTCTCCGACATGCACCCTCCTTGGGCCGTTTGGTGCATCCTCGCCTTCCGCCGAACCGCGTTGCGCGTACTTGGTCACAATTCCCCTCATGGCAACTCGTGCCGAGCGGCAGCGGCTCGACCCATCCGTGTTCCGCCTCCCAGTCGAGCGCATCCGCGAGGGCTACTACTCGGACGCGTACTTCAACTTCTCGAAGGAGCTGCTCGAGGCCGAGGACCGCTGCCCCGACGTGGTGATGCAGGTGTTCCAGAAGCAGGAGTCGGTGCTCGGTGGCGTGGACGAGGCGATCGCGGTGCTCAAGCAGTGCTCGGGGCGCCACCGGCCGGACGGCAGCTGGGTGGACGGCTGGAACGACCTGACGGTGCACGCGCTCCACGAGGGCGACGAGATCGCGCCGCACGAGACCGTGATGACGATCGAGGGCGACTACACGCTCTTCGCCCATCTCGAGACGGTCTATCTCGGCTGCATGGCGCGCCGCACGCTCGTGATGAAGAACGTGCAGGAGGTGGTGGAAGCGGCGCGCGGCAAGGAGATCCTCTTCTTCCCCGCCCGGCACGACCACTGGCTCGTGCAGACCGGTGACGGCTGGGCCGCACACGTGGCGGGCGCGATCGGAGTGTCCACCGACGCCCAGGCTTCATGGTGGGGCGGCCGCGGCATCGGCACGGTGCCGCACGCCCTGATCGCCGCCTACGGCGGGAGCACGGTGGAGGCGTCCAAGGCGTTCGCCAAGCGCTTCGCGCGCGAGATGAACGTGACCGTGCTCGTGGACTTCGAGAACGACTCGGTGAGAACGGCGCTGGAGGTGGCGGAGGCGCTCGGCGACGATCTCTGGGGGGTGCGGCTCGACACCTCCGAGCGCCTGGTTGACCGCGCCCTCTGGCACGAGATGGGGGACTTCCGCCCCACCGGGGTGAACGAGGTGCTCGTGCACCGCGTCCGCGAGGCGCTCGATGCGGCGGGGCACGCGGGGGTGAAGATCGTGGTGTCAGGCGGCTTCGACGCCGAGCGGATCAGCAAGTTCGAGGCCGAGGGCGTGCCCGTGGACGCCTACGGAGTGGGCTCCTCGCTGCTCAGAGGACAGAACGATTTCACCGCTGACATCGTGGTGGTGAACGGACGAGAATGCTCCAAGGTGGGCCGCCGGCACCGGCCCAATCCCCGATTGGAGGTCGTGGAGTAATGGTTTGGGGCCAACTAGCCGATTACTGGACCGGATGACGCCCGTCCTCGCCAGCTTCATGTCCGGCTTCGAGAACTGGGCGCTTACGTGGCTGCCCATCATCTTCATGGGCCTGATCGTTCTGCTGATCGGGCTGATGATGCGCTACATGCCGCGCACCAAGCCGCAGCAGATCAAGCCCGAATCGTCCGAGGCGATCC
>DATEPK010000244.1:0-14856 GCA_035273245.1 Thermoleophilaceae bacterium | reverse complement strand
CCCGCTAGCCTCCGCGCGGCATGACCGAGGAGCGGCTGTGGGCGCCCTGGCGCCTCGAGTACATCAAGGGACCGAAGGACGGCGAGTGCGTCTTCTGCCGCGCTGAGGCGCTCGGCGATGACGAGAGCGCCTACATCGTCCACCGCGGCGAGCACTGCTTCGTGATCCTCAACGCCTTCCCGTACAACAACGGACACGTGATGGTCGCGCCGTACGCGCACGCGCCGTCCATCGAGGAGCTGGGCGAGCCGGTACTCACCGAGATGATGCTGCTGGCGAAGCGCTCGATCGGCGTCCTGCGCGACGAATACGGTCCCGAGGGGTTCAACCTCGGCATCAATCAGGGAAAGATCGCCGGGGCGGGCGTGGAGGATCACGCTCACCTGCACGTGGTGCCGCGCTGGGGCGCGGACACGAACTTCATGCCTGTGGTGGCGGGCACTCGGGTACTCCCGCAGGTTCTCTCAGACAGCTGGAAGGCGCTCAGCGCGAGGTTTGGTGAATGACGACGACGGTGGATCCAGGGATCTTCAAGGCGTACGACGTGCGCGGTCTGTACGGCGAGCAGCTGAACGGCGACATCGCGTACCGCATCGGCCGCGCGTTCGCGCGCGTGATCGCGGACATGGAGGGCACGAGCACGTCCGAGCTCACCCTTGCGGTCGGTCGCGACATGCGGCTCACCGCGCCCGAGATGCAGGCGCGTTACATCGAAGGCATCCGCGACGAGGGGGCGGATGTGCTCGACGCCGGCGAGGTGGGCACCGAGATGCTCTATTTCACGGTCGGCTCCCGCGATCTGCCGGGCGGGCTCATGTGCACCGCCTCGCACAATCCCAAGCCGTACACCGGGGCGAAGATGGTGAAGCGCGGAGCGATCGCGCTGTCGGGCGACTCGGGCATCGGCGAGATCAGGGACATGGTCATCTCGGACGGCCTCGGCGAGCCGGCCGCGGAGCGCGGCGAGGTGACCGAGGTAGATATCGCCACGGACTTCCGCGAGGCCGCGATGAAGTTCATCGATCCCTCGCGCGTGCGCGCGATGAAGGTGGTGCTCGACGGGGGCAACGGCATGGCCGGCCCGATGGTGGGGCCGCTGCTCGACGAGCTGCCGATCGAGCAGGTTCAGACCTACTGGACGCCCGACGGCAACTTCCCCGACCACGAGCCCAACCCGCTGCTGCCCGAGAACCGCACGTTCATCGTGAAGAAGGTGCTGTCGGAAGGTGCCGAGCTCGGCATCGCGTGGGACGGCGATGCCGACCGCTGCTTCTTCATCGACGACACCGGCGAGTTCGTGGCGGGCGACTTCCTCACCGCGCTGCTCGCGCAGTCGATCCTCGAGAAGCAGCCGGGCGCGACGATCCTCTACGACGTCCGAGCCAGCCGCGCCGTGCGCGACATCGTGGAGGCCGCCGGCGGCAAGGCGGACGTAAACCGGGTGGGTCACGCGTTCTTCAAGACGCGAATGCTCAAGGAGGGCGCCGCATTCGGCGGCGAGGTGTCCGGCCACTACTACTTCCACGACTTCTACAACGCTGACTCGGGAACGATCCCGGCACTGCTGATCCTCGAGCTTCTGTCCGTGAAGGAGAAGCGAATGAGCGAACTCCTGGCGCCGCTGCGCGAGAAGTACTTCATCTCCGGCGAGATCAACTCCGAAGTGGCCGACCAGGACGCGAAGATGCAGGAGATCGCGGAGCGCTACTCGGACGGCGAGACGAACTGGCTCGACGGCGTGTCCGTGGACTACGACGACTGGCACTTCAACGTGCGCCCCTCCAACACCGAGCCGCTGCTTCGACTCAACCTCGAGTCGCTCGTGTCGCAGGACCACATGGAGGAGAAGCGGGACGAGGTGCTGGCGCTGATTCGCACATGAGGCGCGCGCTCGTCGCCGCCGTGCTGGCCGCCGCGGCCTTCGCCGCGCCGGCGCACGCCAGCACGGTGCCGGTGCCGAGCGACTACTACGGCATCAACGGCCAGTGGATCTTCCAGAGCCCGCAGAGCACCTGGCCCACACAGTTCACGGCGATCGCGAACGGCGGCCTGACGATCGTCCGCACCGACGCCCGCTGGTCAGTGGGCGAGCCGGACCCGCCGAGCGCGTCCGGACAGCACACCTACGACTGGACCACTTTCGACACGATCGTCGGCACGCTGGCGAAGTACGGTCTGCGCTGGATGCCCACACTGGACTACCCGCCGCCGTGGGCGCAGGAGAATCCGAGCGAGAACACGGAGGAGGACCCGAACGGCCTCGGCTCCGAGATGAAGGAGGCGAACGTTCCGGACTTCACGGCGTTCGCCGCGGCGATGGTCAGGCGCTACGGGATCGACGGCACGTTCTGGAGCGCTCATCCGGGGCTGCCCGCCATGCCGGTGCGCACATGGGAGATCTGGAACTCGCCAAACGTCACCTACTACTGGAATCCGCAAGACAACGCGCCCGAGCGCTTCGCCGACCTCTACCTCGCCACGCGCACCGCGATGAAGGCCGTGAATCCAAAGGCCGTGGTGATGGCGGGTGCGCTCGACCTCGTGAACCCGCCGATCGCAAGCGACGAGGTGAAGTTCATCCAGCGCATGTTCGCCCACCGGCCAGAGGTGCGCACGCAGGTGGACCTGTGGGGCCTCCACCCCTACCAGGAGACGATCTACTGGACGTTCCGCCGGCTCGCCAAGTGGCGGCAGGCGCTCGACCTGCTCAATGGCAGGCGCATGCCGATCGCGATCGACGAGCTGGGCTACACCACCACCAAGGTGTCCGACCAGATGCGCGGCGACGAGCTGGTCACGCTGGCGCAGGAGCTGCCGCGCTCGGGCTGCGACGTCGTTGATTTCATGCCGTACTCGTGGCTGTCAGCCGAGCAGGATCCGAACAACCCGGAGGACTGGTTCGGCATCTGGAAGCACGACGGCACGCCGTACGACTCGGGACGGCGGTTTGTGGACGCGGTGCTGCAGATGCGCGGCCTCTCCTCCACCCCACCTCCCACCGATCAGCTCAACCTCTGCGACCCGCAGTATCCGGTGCCGCCCGACCCGCAGCCGCCGGTGCCGCCCCAGTCGCTACCTGCGGATCAGACGCAGCCCACGCCGCCCCCTGGCCCGCCCGCACCGCCCCCGCCTCTGCCGGCCAAGGCGCGCGGCCCGGGCCTCAAGCTGAAGGTGTCGCGCAGGCACGGAATGCTCACCGTCATCGCGCGCTGCCCGCAGGCCTGCCGCCTCGACGCCTACCTGATGACGCGCCGGTCGGGCAGCCGCAGGTTCCGCACGCAGGCGACCACCCACGCCAAGCGCTTCAGCTCGCGCACCAGGCGGCTGCACCTGCGCCTGCCCGCGCGCACCGCACGCGTGCAGCGGCTGGCGAGGGTGATCGTGGTGGCGTCCGACCGCTCCGGAACGAGCACACGCGTAACCCGAAGAGTTCGGGTGCGCTAACTAGTCGCAAGGCAGCGCACGGACAACGCGCCGGTTTGCGGTAAAAGCCTCCGCAGTTCGCGGTAGAGGGGGTTTGCCCCGCCCGCGGTTGGTCAACAGATGAGGTGTGGTTACGCGGAAGGAATCGCGCGACCGCACCCCGACCATCCGTCGCCTCTTCGTTACAGGGCTACTCCTCTGCCTTGCGACCGGTCAAGGTGCTGGTCCCGCCCATGCCGCAAGTCTCGACGACTTCTACGGCGTCAACGTCCAGCAGGTCTTCAGCGGCTCCCCGGCCTCCTGGCAGCCGCAGCTGCAGGCGATGGCGGCCGGCGGCCTGCAGCTCGCGCGTATAGACGCGCGCTGGTCTGACATTGAGCCGGGCCCGCCGACCGGCGGCACGCACAACTACGACTGGGCTATGTACGACTCGATCGTCCAGGGCATGGCACAGGCGGGACTGCGCTGGTTCCCGGTCATCGGATACTCCACGGGCTGGGCGGGCGTGACCCCGGGCGACGCGAACTCGGAGGTGGCGCCCGCGCACGTGGGCGACTTCTCCGCTTTCGCAGCGGCGGTGGCCGCGAGGTACGGCCGCGGCGGCAGCTTCTGGGCCGCGCACCCCCAGCTGCCGCAGTTCCCGGTCACCGACTACGAGATCTGGAACGAGGAGAACTCGGGCACGTTCATGCACCCGCAGACGTCCGCCCCCGAGGCGTACGCCGATCTCTACATGGCGGCGCGCTCGGCCATCAAGGCGGTGGATCCGCAGGCGTCCGTCGTGGTCGGCGGGCTCGCGCTCGGCGAGCAGAACGGCACTGACGAGGCCCAGTTCATTCAGCGCATGTACGCGCACCGGCCAGATCTCAGGGGCAACGTCGACGGCGTCGGCCTCCACCCGTACCAGCCGACGGTGGCCGACACGTACGCCCGGATCGCGAGCTTCCGGCAGGCGCTCGACCAGGTGGCCGGGCCGGACGTGCCGATCGAGATCACCGAACTTGGCTGGGCCACCACGGCGGTACCCGAGGCTCAGCGCGCCAGCGACCTGCAGACGATGGCCGAGCAGCTGCCGCGCTCGGACTGCAACGTCACCCGCTTCCTGCCATACACGTGGCTGACCCAGGAGACCGACTCGTCGAATCCCGAAGACTGGTTCGGCATCTGGAACCACGACGGCACGGGCAAGCCCTCCGGCATCGCGTACCTCGACGCCGTGAAGCTGATGCGCGGTCTCACGCCGACCGCCGCGCCCGTGGGCGCGGTGAAGATCTGTGACGGCGCGACCGCACGCGCCCGCGGCCCCAAGCTGAAGCTGCGGGTGCTGCACGTCAGGCGCGGCCACTGGGTGAAGGTGTCCGCGCGCTGCCGGCCCGCGTGCATCCTGCGCATCGGCCTGTTCGCACACGTGCGCAGCGCGCACAACGCAAGGGGTCACACCAGGCGGCTCGCGCTTCGCGTGGCGGGGATCCACGCCCGCAGCAAGGTGATCAAGCTGCGCCTTCGCGGCGTGCGCTCGGTGCGCCCCGCCGCCAAGCTGAAGGCCACCGCCGTGGTTCGCCGCGGGTCCCGCGTGGGCGTGACGAAGCGCGCCCGCCACGTGCGGATCCGCTGATCCGGCAGCCCATTAACCCGGCCTGGACGAAATCGCCATCGAACATTCGTCCAGTCGGGCCTCGACACCCCTCAGGCCCCGGCAACAGCGCCGATTGAACGGGTGTGAGAACACGCGCGGCCAGGCTGGCTGTACGTGCTCACGTCCGTCCCCGGTGGCTTGCGCTGCTCGGAATCGCGACAACCGTGCTCGCGGGAAGCGTGGGAGCCGGGGTGGCTCAGGCCAACGTGCCGGCGAGCTTCTACGGCGTGAACGTGCAGCAGGTATTCAGCGGACCCAGCTCCGGCTGGAACAGCGACCTGTCCGCGATGGCCTCTGGCGGCCTCAGCCTCGCGCGCATCGACGCCCGCTGGCAGAACGTCGAGCCCAACCCGCCGAGCGGCGGCACCCACACCTACAACTGGTCGATGTACGACGGCATCGTGCAGGGCCTCGCTCAGCACGGCCTTCAGTGGCTGCCGATCGTCGGGTACTCGACCACCTGGTCCGGCGCCACCCCCGGCGACCCCGGCTCCGCGCCCGCTCCCGCCCACATTCCCGACTTCGCCGCCTTCGCTGCCGCGCTCGCCAACCGCTACGGGCCGGGCGGAACGTTCTGGCAGTCGCACCCGTCGCTCACGCCGGTTCCTGTGACTGACTACGAAATCTGGAACGAGGAGAACTCGACCGTCTTCTGGCCACAGCAGGCGGGCAATGCCGAGGAGTATGCGGACCTCTACATGGCGGCACGCTCAGCGATCAAGGGCGTGGAGCCGCAGGCGCGCGTGCTGGTCGGAGGCCTCGCGCTTGTGAACCCGCCCCAGGTCACCGACGAGGTCGACTTCGTGCGGCGCATGTACGCGCATCGGCCGGACCTCGCGGGCAACGTCGACGGCGTTGCCCTTCACCCGTACCAGGCGAACGTGCACTGGACCTACGTGCGGATCGAGCGCTTCCGCCAGGGCCTCGACCAGATCGCCGGGCCGTCGGTGCCGATCGAGATCACCGAGGACGGCTGGGCCACGACCTCCGTGTCAGAGGCCGAGCGCGCGGCCGACCTCAGCCAGCTCGCGGAGGACCTTCCGCGCTCCGACTGCAACATCGACATGTTCCTGCCCTACACCTGGCGCACCGAGGAGAGCAACGCCACGGACCCCGAGTCCTGGTTCGGGATCTGGAACCGCGACGGCTCGCCCAAGTCCTCCGGCCAGGCATACCTGAACGCGGTGGAGCTGATGCGCGGCATGACCTCCACCCCAGCCCCAACCGCGACGGTGCCGATCTGCAGCGCCGACTACAGCCAGGCGGCGCCACCGCCGCCGGCGCCCGCCGCCACGCCGACCATTCCGCGCGGGCCGCGGCTCATCCTCCGCGTCCGCCGGCATAAGCACCACCGGGTGCTGATCGTGGCCGGCCAGTGCCATTCCGGTTGCAAGCTCACCGTGTCGCTCATGGCGCGCCCGCCGAAGCGGCACGACTACCGGACGCGCGTGTCCACGCGGCTCACCGGATTCTCGTCACACCGCCAGCTCGTGAAGCTGCACATCCCGCGCCGGCTCGCCAAGCGCGTGAAGCGCGGGCGCGTGGTGGTGGTGGCGGTGGGACGCGACGGCGGGACCACCACCGCATCGCGCCGCGTCCGGCTGCGTTAGATCCCGCGGCGGCCGGCCACAACGGGGATTGTGCGGGCCAGGATCTTGAGATCCCGCCACACCGACCAGTTGGCGCCGTAGAGGTAGTCGATCTTCACCATCTCGTGCATCGGGATGCGCGAGGCGCCGAATATCTGCCACATCCCCGTCATGCCTGGTCGGAAGTAGAGCCGGCAGCGCTCCCAGCCCTCGATCTTGCGGTCCTCGTCGGGCACGAGCGGCCGCGGGCCCACCAGGCTCATGTCGCCCTTCAGCACGTTGAGGAGCTGCGGCAGCTCGTCGATCGAGAGCGCTCGCAGGGTCCTCCCCACGCGGGTGAGGCGCGGGTCGTCCTCGATCTTGAAGAGGCCCACCGCCTCGTTGAGCTCGCGCAGTTCGTCCTTGGCGTCGTCCGCGCCCTCGACCATCGAGCGGAACTTGAACATCCCGAACTCCTCGCCCCGGCGGCCGATCCGGCGCTGGCGGAAGAACACGGGGCCGCGGGAGTCGAGCTTGATCGCGATGGCGGCGACCGCGAACAGCGGCAAGAGCAGGAGCAGCATGAGCGACGCTCCGGTGATGTCGAGCGCACGCTTGACGAGGTCGGAGCTGCGGCTGAGGCCGTAGCGCCTCACGCCGAGGAGCGGCAGACCGTCGATGTCGTCGTACGTGGCGGCCGAGCCCACCACTTCGAGGAGACGCGGCAGCACGCTCACCTTCACGCCCAGCGCCTTCACGAGACGGATCGCGTGCAGCAGGTCCTCGGAATCGGGTCCCTCGTACGCGATGATCGCGCGCTCGATGTCGTGCTGGCTGAGCACGATCCCGAGCGTGCTCATGTCGCCCAGCACCGGCACAGCGGCGTCTGGCTGCAGCTCGAGGCGCGCCGAGCCGAGCGCCACGCGGCCGACGATCTCCGCATTCACGCCATGCACGCTCGCGAGCTTGCTCGCCACGCGCAGGGCGGCATCGGTGCTCCCGATCACCACGCAGCGCTCCGGTGCGAGGCGCGCGATCACCAGCCAGCGCGCGAGCGAGCGGCCCACCATCAATCCGAACAACGACAGGAGGGCGAGGGCGAGGATCGTGCCGCGCTGGAGGTGGCCGGCCACGAGCAGCGGCCCGGCCAGCCAGATCGAGAACGCGTAGAGCGCCGACACCGCGAGCAGCATCGGCGCTTCGTCGAGCGTCGTCTTGCGGAGAAGGTTCTCGTCGCGGTCGTAGAGACCGAGCACCTTGTTCACGAGCGTGAGGAGCGGCAGGGAGGCGAGCGCCGGAAGGAGGCTGAGCGAGTGGTCGCCGACCACGCTCAGCGCCACTACCAGCGAAGCGGCGGCCACCAGCAGGTCGACCCCGGCGAGCACGCGGCGCAGGCGCGTGTCGCGCCCGGTGCCGAAGGCATCGCCCGGCTCGCTCGGGAACCCGACCAGGTCGACGCGGTCGGGTCGCGGGCGCAGCGGCTGCGGCGTGCCGGGGCGCGTTCGCCCCGACCGCCAGGGTGAGCGCTCGATCTGTCCGCCGCCGGGCGTGCGGACGGCACGGGCGTGCGCCGGCGCGCTCTCCTGGGTGTCAGACGAATCGGAAGGCATCCTTGATGTCACCGGCGGCGCCGGGAGCCCCTGCCTGGGCCATTGCGCGCACAGTGATCGTTCCAGGGCAGTGAATACTTCAAACCAGCGATAGGCGAGTTCGATCGGTCGCCTGCCCGCTAGGGTCCGCCAAGTGACAGCGGACCCCTTCGCGCCGGCCACCGCGGCGGGCATCCACCGGCTCCGGATTCCCACCCCGTTCGCGGTCGGACGCGTGAACGTCTACCTGATCGAGGACGACCCGCTGACACTCGTGGACGCCGGCCCGAACTCGGGCAGCTCGCTCGACGAGCTGCAGCGGGAGCTGGAGGCCCACGGTCATGCGCTCGAGGAGATCGGGCTCGTGATCCTCACCCACCAGCACATCGATCATCTCGGCCTCGTGGGCATCGTCGCGGCGCGATCCGGAGCGGAGGTGGCCGCGATCGACGTGGCCGTACCGTTCGTGGAGCGCTACAGCGAGGAGGCCGCCGCGGACGACGAGTTCTCCACTCAGGTCATGCTGCGCCACGGCATCCCGGGCGACGTGGTGGAGGCGCTCAAGGCAGTGTCGGCCGCGTTCCGCGCGTGGGGCGCGAAGGCGGAGGTGTCACGCGTGCTTCGAGACGGCGACGCGATCGAGTTGCGCGACCGCACGCTCCAGGTGAGCCACCGGCCCGGCCACAGCCCCACCGACACGATCTTCCTCGACGCCGAGCGCCGGATCCTGATCGCGGCCGACCACCTCCTGAAGCACATCTCCTCGAACCCGCTGATCTCGCGGCTCCCGGGCGGGACCGAGCGGCCGCAGTCGCTCGTGATCTACCTCGACTCCCTGCGCAAGACACGCGAGATGGACGTCGATCTCGTTCTCCCCGGCCATGGCGACGCGTTCGACGGACACCGCGAGCTGATCGACCAGCGCTTCGCGCTGCACGCGCGCCGCGCCGAGAAGCTCCACGGCCTCGTGGCGGAGCGCCCGCGCACCGCCTACGAGCTGGCGCAGGCGATGTGGGGAAACGTCGCGGTCACGCAGGCGTATCTCACATTGTCGGAGGTACTCGGACACATGGACATCCTGCTGAACGACGACCGCGTGCGCGAAGTGGATGAGGACGGCGTCGTGCGGTTCGAGGCCACGGGATGAGCGAGACAGCTCTTCAGCGTGCCGAAGAGCTCGCCGAGCGCGTGCTGCCCGACCGCCGCGCGAAGAAGCGGATGCTCGTGATCGTGAACCCGTACGCCACGACGGTGTCGAACCGGCTGAAGAACCTCGTGGTGTACGCGCTGCAGGGCCGCTACGACGTGGAGGCCATCGACACCCAGTCGCAGGGGCACGCCACCGAGCTCTGCCATGAGGCGGCGCGGACGGGCTACGACGTGGTGGTGGCATTCGGCGGGGACGGCACGGTGAACGAGGTGGCGAACGGGCTCGCCGGCACGGACACGCCGATCACGTGCCTGCCCGGCGGCGCGACGAACGTGTACTGCCGAACGCTCGGAATCCCCAACGACGTCGTGGATGCCACCGAGCACCTGCTCTCGATCGCGGACGACTTCCGCCCGCGACGGGTGGACACCGGCCTCGTGAACGGCCGCCACTTCGTGTTCGCCTCCGGCATCGGGCTCGACGCCAGCGTGGTCGAGCGCGTGGACGCGCACCCGTACCGAAAGGCGAAGTTCGGCGAGTACTACTTCACCTGGGCCGCGATCTCGAGCTTCAACAAGACCTACCTGCTGCGGCCGCCGCGGGTGAAGGTCGACGTGGGCTCAGAGAGCGTGGAGGGCGTCACGGTGATCGTGCAGAACTCGGACCCGTTCACCTACTTCGGCACGCGGCCGATCCGCATCTGCGAGGGCGCCGGGCTCGACACCGGCACGCTCGCGCTCACCGTCCTGCGGCGCGCGACGCTGCTCGAGATGCCCACGCTGATCCCGCGCATCTTCTCCGGCCGCGCGCGCACTGTCACGCGCCACCGGCAGGTCACGGGCTTCGATCCCGTGGAGGGCCTGACGGTCACGAGCGTGGACGGGCGCGAGTTCCCCGTTGAGGCGGACGGCGACTTCCTCGGCAACTTCGATCGCGTGGACTACGGAGTGGCGCCGAAGTCGCTGGCCGTGGTGGCCTGAGCCCCGGACCTCAGTCCCGACACCCGACCCCCGACACCCGACACCAGCTGCTCGTAGAGCAGCTCATGGCGCTCGGCCGCCTGTTGCCAGCCGAACGCCTGAAGCGCGTGCTGATGCACCGCCTCCGAGGCGGCCGCCCACGCGCCCTCGTCGGACACGAGCGAGCGCAGCTCTTCGGCGATCACGTGCGGCACCGTGGGCACGAAGCGCACTCCCAGGCCCGCGCCGTCGAGGTGGACGGCGTAGCCCGGGTCGTTCGTCATCACCACGGGCAGGCCGCTCGCCATCGCCTCCTGCACCGTCACCGGGAAGCCCTCGCCCCGGGAGGGAAGCAGCAGCGCATCCGCGGCGCGGTAGAGCTCGGCCACTCGCTCCGAGGGGATCGGGCCGAGTACGTCCACGCCGGGCACTCCCGCGGGCTGCAGCGGTCCCGGCCCCGCGACCACCAGCCGGAAGCTGCCCTCTGACGCGGCGGTGGCGGCCAGCGCAGCCTCGATTCCCTTCTTCGCCACGAGGCGTCCGACGAACAGCACGCGCGGCGTGTCGTCCCATCCGAGCTCGCGCCGCAGCGCCTCACGCTCGCCGTCGAGCGGTGGGCGGAAGAGCGTGGTGTCCACGCCGTTCGGCAGGACGATCACAGGCTCGCGCGGGCCGAGCGCGTCGATCTCCGCGCCCACCTTGCGGTTGAGCACCACCACGGCGTCGGCGGCCCGCACGGCCGTGCGGCCGATGCTGCTGATCGCGCCCGCCTCCACCTGATTGAGAAGCGGCGCCTCGTACGGCACATGCCCGACGTGCTCGGTGAGGACGATGGCGGGGCTTGCCGCCTTCCGCCGCCTGCGCCGCGCGAGCAGCAGCGCCAGCACGGAGCTCATGTAGAGGAAGCCGTGCGCGTGGACCACGTCAGCCTGCGCGATCTCGCGCGACAGCACGCGTGCAAGCCGCGGCGAGAAGATCGGATACGGGACGCCGAGCCGTTCCTCGAGCGTGTTGAGCGCGGCCACGCGGATCACGCCGGCGTCGTCGTACCCGAGCGCCTCGCTCGACAGGTGGCTCGCGTCGGACGCCACGTGGCGCACCTCGTGGCCGCGCCGCCGCAGCTCGCGTCGCAGCGACCGAACGACCGTCTCCACCCCGCCGATGTGCGGAGTTGCGTAGTGGGATACGAACAGGATCCGCATCGATCTCAGACCAGAATGCGGCCTCCGGCGGACAAAATCCAATGCTGGACGCGCAATACCGCAAGCGCGTCATCAGCGCTGATGCCCTCCGGCGCCGTTCCGGAGCGGATCGCGTCGTGGAAGCGGGAGAACACCTCGTCGTTGCCGTAGCGCAGCCGGCCGGTGAGGTGCCCCGGGCCCGAGCGCAGGTATCCGAGCCAGTGGTGCCAGCTCGCGAACGCCGAGCTGCGGATCACGTCGAGCGCGTGATGGTCGCGGTCGTTCGGCGTGAACACGGCGATGTCGCGGAAGAGGTCCACCAGCGCCATGCCGCGCTCGCCCAGCACGGTCACGTGCCACTCGGACACGGGCGCCTCGAAGTTCATCTGGATCGACACCGGCATCTCCCCCGCCCGCATCTGGGCATCGATCTGTGCAGGTGTGTTTAGCAGGCCGCGCGTGCTGGGGTGCACGGTCACGCTCACCGGCTCGAGCTCGGCGCCCGCCAGCGCGCGCGCCATGTAGATGAGGTGCGGCGACTCGTCGTAGAAGAGGCCGCCCGGCAGCTCGTCGAACCACGTGGGCAGGCGGCGCGCCGGATTGGACAGCTGCAGAGCCCAGATCGCGCGCACGCGGCCGAGGCGGCCCGCCTCCATCCACCCGCGCAGCCGCCGCACGGACGGAGCGAACTGGAAGTTGTGCACCACCGCCAGCACGAGCCCGCGCTCGCGCGCGTATGCCGCCAGCTCCTCGCCCTCTTCGAGCGTCATCGTGAACGGCTTCTCCGTGAGCACGTGCTTGCCCGCGTCGAGCGCGCTGCGGATCACCCGGTGATGCGCGAAGGGCGCCGTGCCGCAGGTGATGGCGTCGATCTCGTCGCGGACGGACAGCTGCTCCACTCCCTCCGCCTGCTCGTACCGGTCCACCTTCACCTGCGCGGCGGCCTCACGCGCTCGCTCCTCACGCCGGTCCGCCACGCACACGACGTCGTAGCCGCCGTGCTCGCGCATCGTCGGGATGTGGCGGTGCGTGGTCACCCAGCCGGCGCCGAAGCAGGCGACGGCCACCTTGTGGGCAGCGGGACGGGTCACGGGGCGAGCCTACCCGGGTAGCCGCATCGCAACGAGCCGCGTGCTCACGAAGAACGGGGCGCCGAGCTGCGGCGGGCGCTCGCGGCGCCCGTCCTGGCTCACGCAGAGCGGGTCCACGAGGATGAAGCGCACGTGAAGCCGCCGCGCGAGCGCGCGGCCGCGCGGGCCGCCGGCAAGGATCGCCCTCGCCTGAGCGGCGGGACGCACCTCGGCCTTGGGGAGGATGTCGGCGGGGTCGAGCGCGGGCAGCGTGTCCGCCTGGAGCAGCCAGGCGGACAGGAAGCTCCAGCAGCGGTCGGTCACAACCACGTCCCCCGGCCGCAGCGCCGCCGACACCGCGCGCATGCCCGCCACGCTCGTGGGGTTCGCGAAGTCGTAGAAGTTGCGCACGTCGCGCGCCGCGCCCCACGCCGGCAGCGCGATCGCGAGCGTGAGCGCGAGCCCCACGATCGCGGCGAGCGGCGGGCGGAGCATTCGCGTGAGCACGGCCGCCACGAGGGGCACGAGCGCGAGCGGCACGTAGTAGGCCATCCGCACGTAGGCGAGCGGGAAGTGCACGATCCACGAGTACGCGAGCGCGACCACCACCACGAGCAGCGCCACGAACGGGAGCAGCGTTCGCTCGCGGCGCAACCACCAGATCGCGATCGCCAAAGCCACGACTCCCGCGAGGCTGAACGCCCAGCTCAGGTCGTTCAGCACGAGATGGAGGTGCACCTTCGTGGAGAGGTAGGCGCGGTAGCCCTGGGTGCCGCCGAACTTGTGGTCGGTCTCGATCACGGTGTACGCCACGCCCGGGCAGAGCACGAGCGCCGCCACGGCGGTGCGCACGGTTCCCCGCACGAGGACAGCCCGCCCGCGCTTCGCCACGAGTGCCGCCACCAGTGCCAGCGCCACGCCACCGAGCGCCACGAGGAACGACAGCCTGTGCGCCGCGCACAGCCCGACGAGCACGAGGCCGAAGCCGGCGGCCTCGAGCCGGCCCACGCCGCGCGTGAGGAGACACGCGAGGTAGAGCAGCACGAGCAGCATGAGCGTGAGCGCGGCATCGTTGGCGAGCCCGTGCCATCCGAGCAGGTCCTGGGCGATCGGCAGCACGGCCCACAGCGCCGCCGCCACCACCCCGGCGAGCGCGCCCCAGAGCGTGCGCGCGAGTGCGAACACGGCGGTGATCCCCATCAGGGCGAACACCCAGATCCCGTGCATGAGCACGCTCGCCGGCTGCCCGGACATCACGAGGTATGAGGCGAACACCGCCGGCACGCCGGGGTCCTGGCGGAACGGAGTGCCGCCCATCCAGAACGGGTTCTGGATGAGAAGCGTGCCGTGCTGGCGGATCTGATCCGCGTACAGCACGTACTGGCCCCAGTCGTTCCCCGGCACCGGCGTCTGGCCGATCACGCGGTCCTGCAGCAGGATGCCCGCGAGCAGCGCGCCGAGCAGACCGGCGATGCCCCAAGCGTCCGCGTGGCCGAGCGGCGGCGCCGGCTCGCGCGCGGGCAGCAGGAAGAGGCCGCAGGCGATCAGCACCCCGAGCGCCACCCGCGTGGACACGGCGGTGAGCGGGATGCCGACGGCCGCCACCGTCACCAGCAGCACGCTCGACGCCGCGAAGCCGAGCACCGGCGCCGCCGCCAGAGTCGCGCCCCAGCTCTCGCGCGTCCTGGCGGGCAGGAGCGGCACGAGAGCGAGCCCCGGCGCGAGCAGGAGGACGAGCCCGGACAGCAGGGCGAACCTGCCCCCCGCGGCGGCGATCACGAACTCGAGCAGCGCGAGGGCGGCCGCGCCCTGGACCGTCGTACGGTTGCGCTCCGTGCCGCGGGTGATGATCACGAGGTTGTCGCCGCCGGACCGCCCGTTGCGCGGCGCCTCCAGCCGGCGATTGGTCTCCGCCTGGAAACCGTGCGCGAACGCGTCGATGACCAGCGGGAACGCGTGCGCGCCGAGGGCGCCGCCCAGCACGATGAGGCGCGGGTTCAGGGACGTCGCGACCGGTGCGACGGCCTGGCCGATAGCTCCGGCGATGGCCTGCAGGTGGTCGCGGAGCGCGCCGTTCTCGTCGCGGTTCGCCACGGTCATGATGTCTCGCGCCCACAGCACCTCGTGCGGCGGGAACTTGTCCTTGATGTAGGTCCTGAGCCGGTCGATGGGCGCAGCGCCGTAGAAGCACCCGGGGCCGACGTGACACCCGTATGCCGAGCACGGCTCGCCCTCCGCCTCGCCCGTGGACTCGTGCGGCAGCTCCCCGGCCGCTCCCGC
>DATEPK010000243.1:0-6401 GCA_035273245.1 Thermoleophilaceae bacterium | reverse complement strand
AGTCCGAGGAGGACGCGATCAAGGCGGCCAACAACACCGAGTACGGGCTTGTTGCCTACGTCTTCACGAGCAACCTCAAGCGCGCCATCCGCGTGATCGAGGGGCTCGACACGGGCATGGTCGGCCTCAATCAGGGCATGGTCTCGAACGCGGCCGCGCCGTTCGGCGGCGTGAAGGCATCCGGCGTCGGGCGCGAGGGCGGCTTCGAGGGCATCGAGGAGTACCTCGAGACGAAGTACGTCGCCGTGAATATGGACTGAGCAACCGCTGTCAGCCGGGCACGATTGTGAAAGCCGCGCTGCTCTTCTTCGAGACGTTGCCGGCAGCATCCGTGGCGGTCGCCACCGCCCGGTAGCGTCCCGGCGCGAGCGCCCGCTTTCCGAGTCGGCCGCTGAAGGGCAGCCGGGTGTTTCCTTGTGAAGCGCTGCGCGTCAGCTTCCGGCCGACGGAAACGAAGCGCGTGCACTTGCGCCGCTGAGCCAACCGCTTGGACGGCGCCCGGCAGGAGTGCCCTACGCGCCTTCCCGAGCGCCGCCTTTGGATGGCGATCTTCAGCGACGCCGGCTCGGACAAGCCGAAACTCAGGACGCTGCCGGCCGGTGCTCGCCGTGCGGTGATCGGCGTAGCTGCCCTGGACACACGGAAGCGGCGGGGGGCAAACGACAGCCCGCTCACGAAGGACGGCGCGACGCTGTCCGGTAGGGGGCCGACTGGAGGCGGCAGCGGCAGCGGCGGTGGCTTGTCTGGCACGAGACGGCCAATCCTGCCTGCGCCGGCCTCGGTGAACCAGATGTTGCCGTCGGGCCCGGTGGTGATGCCCCACGGCTGGGACGCCGCCGTTGGAACCGTGTACTCGTTCGTCACCTGCCCGGCGACGGTGATCCTCCCGATCCGGTTGCCGTCGTACTCCGTGAACCACAGAGCGCCGTCGGGACCGGCCGTGATGTCGTGTGGCCCGCCGCCATTTGGAAGCGGAAAGCGAGTGCGCACGCCCGCGGGCGTTATGCGGTCGATCGCGTTCGCCTTGTACTCGGTCACCCACATGTTGCCGTCGGGCCCTCGAGCGATACGGAGCGGCCCCGAGCCCACGGGCAGGTCGAGCAGGAGGTCGAAGCTGTTGTCCGCTGTGACCCGGCGGATCCGATCCTCCTCATAGCCCGTGATCCAGATCTCGTTGTCAGGCCCGAGCGCCAGGCCGGTGAACTGAGGCCCGCTCGTGCTGTCGGGAGCAGACTGACAGCCCGTTGTCTCGCAGATCCACGCGTGCGTGACATCGGAGCTGAAGGTCCAGCCCGCACGCGGAGTCCCGTCCGCCGCGAGCGTGATGCCGCCCGCCTCTGGACCGCCGGTCACATGGACGTTCTGGACCGTGCCATCGGGCGTCCGGATGCCGATGTACTCGCCCTCTGTCCAGTAGACGGTGCCGCCCGGCGCCACGGCGAGGTCGAACGGCGCCTCGAGCGAGGCCACCGGTGCGATGCGCTCACCGGAGGTGCTCATACGCCCGATCCCGAAGCTCGACCCCTCGTCCGTGAACCACAGGTTCCCGTCCGGCCCGGCGCGGATGGCGAGCGGCTCATGCACCCCCGCAGGGGAACCGCTCTCGACCGGAAAGTCGTTGATCGTCGCCGCACCGGCGGGGGCGGCCGCGAGCACCGCCACTACACAGGCGAGCGGCACTGGCGCAAACCGCACCAACCGATCGTAAGCGCCCGTCGAAAGCATTGCAACTTGTGGGTGTGTAGCGCCCGGGCCGTCCTGCCGATAAACAGGTTGATGATGGGGGACGCCAAGGAGGGTCGGCACTTCGCGTGCACGATGCCGAGCGTGCTGCTGCGCCGCATCCGCAAGGACGGCGGCGAGAGCGCCGTTGCCGAGCTGCTCGAGCGAGCGGGCTCGAGGCGCACGCCCGAGTACCTCGACGACGTGTCCAACTGGATCTCGTACGACGAGGCGGTGGCGCTGTTCGATGCCGCCGAGGACCTCACCGGTGATCCCTCGATCGCGCGCCGGATCGGCGAGCAGACGCTCTCCCAGCATGCCGGCACGCCGGTGGCCACGCTGCTGCGCTCCTTCGGGTCGCCCGAGGCGGTGCTCGACAAGATCTCGCTGACCGCCGGCAAGTTCTCCACCGTGGCGGAGATGGACGTCGTGGAGGTCGCGCCGGGCCGCGCCGTGGTGCGCGCTCGCGAGCGCTCAGGCTTCACCCGCAGCCGCCACCACTGCAACTGGACCGCCGGCATCCTCAGCCAGACGACCGTGCTGTTCGGCCTCCCGGCCGCCACCGTGGACGAGTCCGAGTGCATGCTGCGGGGCGACTCTCACTGCGTCTACACCGTCACCTGGGACAAGGACCTGGCCGCGCTGCGCGCGAACCCGGCCGAGCACGTGACCGCGCTCGAGGCGCAGCTCGCGACGATGTCCGAGAGCCTCGAGAGCGTGTACGCCACCGCAGGCGAGCTGATCGCCGGCGGGGACCTCGACACCGTGCTCGACCGCGTGACCGAGCGCGCCGCCACCGCGGTGCGAGCGCCGCGCTACCTGCTCGCCGTGAGGGTGCCCGGCGAGGAGGGGCTGCGCTGCCACCACAGCGGCTTCGACGACAGCGAGGCGCGCGTGCTCGCCGGCGGCTTGCTCACCACCCCGGCCAGCGACCTGCCGAGCACCTGGCTCGTGGCGGACGTGAACTCCCACCAGCGCGACTATGGCCGCCTGGTGGCGATGTCGGACGCCGGGCAGTTCTTCCCCGAGGAGCATCAGCTCTGGGACCTCTACGCCCGTTACGCGGCGAGCGCCCTCGACGGCGCCACGGCGCTGGCCGACGCGGAGCGACGCCACAACGAGGCGCGCGCCCTGCTCGAGCTGGCCCGTGCGCTCGCCGCCGCCGGCACGAGCGCCGAGGTGGCGGCCCGTCTGGCGGAGGCCGTTCCGGCCGTCGTGGATTGCGACCGCGTGAGCGTCTTCCTCTGGAACGAGGCAACGCAGGAGCTGACCTACACCGCCTCGTCGGGCGAATCGGCCGTGACTGACGGCGACCTCTCCGGTCTCACCATCCGCCCGTCCGACACGCCGGTGCTCGCCGACCTCACCGAGGATCCCGAGCCCACCCCCATCTTCCTCGCGCAGGACTCGGGCGACCGCTTCATCCGCCGCATCCTCCAGCGCTTCGCCGCGCTGTCGCTGATCGCGGTGCCGATCGTGGCCCACGGGCACCTGCTCGGGATGCTCACCGTGGCGGTGCACAGCCGCCGCGAGCGGCTCGACCCGCGTCAGGACCTGCTCGACCGGCTATCCGGTGTGGCGGCGCACGCCGCAAGCGCGCTCGAGAACGGGCGGCTGATCGATCGCGTGACCTACCAGGCTCGCCACGACGGTCTCACCGGGCTCGCCAACCGCGCGTTCTTCTCCGAGCAGATCGACGCCGCTCTCGGTCGCGCCCGCACGAGCGATGCGCCGCTCGGGCTCTTCTTCGTCGACCTCGATGACTTCAAGGCGGTGAACGACGAGCGCGGCCATGCGGTGGGCGACGAGCTGCTCTGCCAGGTGGCGTCGCGTCTGCTCGACACCGTGCGCACCACGGACACCGTCGCCCGCCTCGGAGGCGACGAGTTCGCGATCGTGCTCTCGGACGCATCGAGCGTCGAGGAGATCGAAGCGGCGGCCCAGCGTGTGGCGGCTGCCTTCGAGGAACCGTTCGTGGTCGCCGGCGACTCGCTCCGCGTGGGTGCAAGCATCGGCCGCGCGATCTGGCCGGAGGACGCGGCCGAGGTCGAGGCGCTGATGCGCCACGCGGACGCGTCTATGTATCGCGCTAAGCGCGCTTCGCGCGCCTGAGCGCGCCGTCCGCCGTGCTCTAGCCGTGCGGGCGCGCCATCGCCTTTAGGTCGAGCGCCTTGTCGAGCGTCTCGTCGTCGACGCCCTTCTCGCGCGCGACCTCGCGGATGGTGCGCTTCGAGGCCACGGCCTCCTGCACGATCTCCGTGCCCTTGTCGTAGCCGATGTAGGGGTTGAGCGCGGTGGCGATCGCCGGCGTGGACTCGCCGTGCGCGGTGAGCGCCTCCTCGTTGGCCTCGATGCCGTCGACGCACTTCTCGGCGAGCAGCGTGGAAGCGCTCGTGAGCAGCTTGATCGACTGGAGCAGGTTGCGCGCGATGAGCGGCACGCGCACGTTCAGCTCGAACTGGCCCTGCATGCCGCCGATGGTGATCGCGGTGTCGTTGCCGATCACCTGCGCCGCGACCTGAAGCACGACCTCCGGGATTACCGGGTTGACCTTGCCGGGCATGATCGACGAGCCCTTCTGAAGCTCGGGCAGCCTGAGCTCGGCGAGTCCGGTGCGCGGCCCGGAGCCCATGAGCGCGAGATCCTGCGCGATCTTGGTGAGCGAGACGGCGACCGTCTTGAGCGCGCCGGAGAGCTCCACGAGCGCGTCGCGGTTGGCCTGCGCCTCGAACGGATCGGCCGGCGGCTGGGCCTCCACGCCCGTGGCCTCGGCGAGCTTCGCGCGCACGCGCGCCGCGAACTCGGGATGGGTGTTGAGGCCCGTGCCGGTGGCCGTGCCGCCGAGCGGGATCTGCGCGACATGGACGAGTGCGGCGCTCACGCGCTCGCCGCCAAGGCGCGCCTGGGCGGCATAGCCGGCGAACTCCTGGCCGAGCGTGACCGGCACGGCGTCCATGAGATGGGTGCGGCCTGCCTTCACGAGGTCCTTGAACTCGTCGGCCTTGCCCGAGAGCGAGCGCTCGAGCCTTTCCAGAGCGGGGAGCAACGCGTCCTTCGACTGGGCGAGCGCGGCGAGATGCACGGCCGACGGGAAGACGTCGTTCGAGGACTGGCCCATGTTCACGTGGTCGTTCGGGTGCACGCCCTCGCCCGCGAGGTTGGCGATCACCTCGTTGGCGTTCATGTTCGACGAGGTGCCCGACCCGGTCTGGAAGACGTCGATCGGGAAGTGCTCGTCGTAGCGGCCTTCGGCCACCTCATCCCCCGCCGCGGCGATCCGCTCCGCCAGCTCGGGGTCGAGCTGCCCGAGCTCGGCATTGGTGCGCGCCGCCGCGGCCTTGATGCGCCCAAGCCAGTGCACCACGGGCCCCGGCACGTGCTCGCCGGACACCGGGAAGTTCTTCACTGCCTTGCGAGTCTCCCCGCCCCAAAGCTCTTGGTCAACCGTCTGCTCGCTCATGGACGAGAGGCTATCTACCCGTTTGCCCTGCCCGCCCTCTGGCCTCGTCTGAAGGCGGACGAGCGCGCCTCGGCGTCGGTGACCTCCTGGTCGATCCGCCGCTCGATCTCGCCATCGACCTGAGAGCGCGTGGCGCCGCGCTGGACGGCCCCTACGAGATAGCCGAGCTCGAGCAGCGAGCGATGGTCCTGCTTTCCGTCGACCAGCCGCTGGGTGAGCGTGAGCAGCATCAGGCCCACGTTCTGGAGGTCCCCGCTGTCGGCGTCCCCCGCCAGGCAGTCGGAGATGCGCGTGCCGTCAGAGAGCCGAACGGGCGCGGGCGCGCGCCTCAGCGCTGCCTGGATGGCGGCGATACGCGAGCCCGCGGTTCCATCGGTGCATGCCGTGGGCGCCGGATCTGCACCGGAGTGCCGCGTGCAGCCAACCGTCAGAACGACGAGCAGAACGCAGCCGACGCACAGCCTCCGGGCCACTCCAGGATGGTAACCCCGCACATCGCCACGTCCTGCCCGCGCAGGTTGCCGCGCGAGAACCTGTGCAATCGCACGCGCCCACGAGCGGCCACACGCTCGTTCGTGCTCTCATCGTCGGACCGGAGAACGGATTCTTCGGACATTGAGACAGGGAGCTCCGAAAGATGATGACCATGGCCCTTGCGGACCGACCATTTTTGGGTTCGGTTCGGTCGGCGCTTACCGACCGCATTCGATTCTGCTCGCGCTGCGGCATCGTCCGCGAGGAGCGCGAGCTCGGCTTCAATCCACCTGACCTCGAGCGCGTGTGCGGCGACTGCGGCATGGGCGTGATGCTGAGCGCCGGCCGCGACGCTCTGCCCGATTCGAGGATGTCCTTCCTGATCGTTACGGAAGACCTGCGCATCAGCGCGGTGAGCGAAGGTGCCGAGCGCATCTTCGGCCCCGAGACGGAGCTGCTCGGCAAGATGCTCTTCACCACCCTGACGAGCCCGCTCGGGCTCGAGGAGCTCGCGCTGCGAATCGCCCGCGCCGCCGGTGGTGGCCGCGACGTCGTGCTCATGCCGATCGAGCTCGAGCAGGGCCGGCCGGGCTACACCCGCCTCGAGGCGCGCATCGCGGCCTGCGGACCGCCGCGCGGAGCGCTCGTGACGATCGAGCCGCTGCTCAGCTGAGCGGCATTCCTGCAGGAAATCTCGCACTTTCGTCCAGCTGGGCGCCAATCGGCACGTTGTTCGTCAACTTCC
>DATEPK010000242.1:0-2500 GCA_035273245.1 Thermoleophilaceae bacterium | reverse complement strand
CCTGGCCCTGAGGGTCGAAGGTGAGGACCACGTAGCCCGCCTTCGCGAGGGTCTGCGCGGCGTACCAGTAGAGCTGCTCGTTGGCCTGCACCGAGCCGTTCGTGATCACGATCCCGGGTCGCTGTGCCGGCCCCGACTTCGTTGCCCACACGTGGCCCGACAGGGTCGCGCCGTTGCGTGCGGTGAAGAGCACCGGGTTGACGATGCCGTAGCCCTTGCTCTGCCAGTCGTACAGGCGGGCGTCACCCGCGCAGCCATCGCCGCCGTTCCAGCAGAGGTCGCTCGCGAACTCGCGCTCGGGGTCGCTGGCCTGAGCCTTGGTTGCCGCGAGGAAGTTGGCCTGGCTCACCTGCGTGAGGAGAAGCCGCCCCTCCGGCGAGTCGTACAGGGCCTGCCGCTCGAGCGTCTTCGAGTAGTTCTGGGCCTCGAGCACGGGGTCGAACTTGGTCGCCATGCCGGGCGGGTCACCCGCCGACGCCACCGCCGGCAACACAGCAAACCCCGCCAGCGCGAGCAGCGTCGCGCACACCTTCCCGGTCCTCATCCCCTGCTCCCTTCGGTACACCGGTCCCCTGTCGGGGCGCAATCTACCCGTAGCTTCTAGCTTGCATGCCAGTGAGCAGCGCAACCGCCCCCCACCAGCAGGTAGTGCCGGACCGACGGCGGCGGCTGCTGATCCTCGGCATCTGCTCGATGAGCCTGCTGATCGTCGGCCTGGACTCCACGGTCGTGAACGTCGCGCTGCCGGCGATCCACCGCTCGTTTCCCTCGTCCCTCGCGGGGCTGCAGTGGACCATCGACGCCTACACCCTGGTGGTGGGAAGCCTCCTCATGTTCTTCGGTGCGACCGCGGATCGGCTAGGGCGACGCCGCGTATTTCAGGTCGGGCTGACGATCTTTTCGCTCGGCTCGCTCCTGTGCGCGCTGGCGCCGAGCCTCGAGCTGCTCGTGGCGTTCCGCGTGCTGCAGGCAATCGGCGGCGCGATGCTCAACCCGGTGGCGCTCTCGATCGTCCGCAACGTGTTCGTGGACCCGCGCGAGCGGGCGCGCGCGATCGGCGCGTGGGGAGCGGTGTTCGGGATCTCGATGGCGCTGGGCCCGGTGCTCGGCGGCTTCCTCATCTCCGCGATTTCCTGGCGGGCGATCTTTCTGGTCAACCTGCCGTTCGGGGCCGCGGCCATCGCGCTCACCGCCCTGTTTGTGCCGGAGTCGCGCGCGCCGCGGCCACGGCGCATCGATCCCGTGGGCCAGGTGCTCGTGATCCTCGGTCTGAGCCTCCTCACGTACGCGATCATCGAGGGCGGCCGGGTTGGGTTCGGCACGGCCCGAATCCCGATCCTGCTCGCGGTGGCGATCGGGATCTTCGCCGCGCTCGTGCGTTACGAGTTGCGCCGCCATGAGCCATTGCTCGACATGCGCTTCTTCCGCAGCGCCCCGTTCGCCGGAGCGAGCCTCATTGCCGTCGGCCTCTTCGCCGCCACCGGCGGGTTCCTCTTCCTGACCACGATCTACCTGCAGGACGTGCGCGGGCTATCGCCCCTGCACGCCGGCCTCTACCTCGTCCCGATGGCGGCGATGATGATCGTGTTCGCGCCGGTGTCCGGACGTCTTGTGTCGAACTTCGGAGCGCGGCTGCCGATGGTCGCCGGCGGGTTGGCGGTGCTCGCGAGCGGGCTGATGCTCACCACGCTGGCGCCCGGCACGTCGGTGCCATACCTGTTCGGCGCGTTCGTGCTGTTCGGGGTTGGCTCGGGACTGGTCAACCCGCCGATCACGAACACGGCGGTGTCCGGGATGCCGCCGGCCCAGGCCGGCGTGGCGGGGGCGGTCGCGTCAACCAGCCGCCAGGTGGGCGTGACCCTTGGCGTGGCCATCCTGGGGGCGGTGGCGGGAGGCGGGCTGAGCGGCAACATTGGCCGCGGCTTTGCCGAGGCCACGCGACCCGCCTGGTGGATCGTGGCGGGCCTCGGGCTGGCCGTTGCGATTGTGGGCTACGTGAGCACGACCAGTTGGGCGCGAGGTACCGCGATGCGCACGGCGCAGCGGCTCGAGGAGGAGGAGGCAGAGTCCGAGGCAGAGGTGCCCGGCGCGCCCGTGGTGACAGTTCCATAGGCGCCGCGTCGCGTCCGCGTTAAATAGGACGCGAACGTCATGGCCGAGCGAGATACTGGCGCCCGATGTCGCAAGAGAACGTAGAGGTCGTTCGGCGGATATTCCGGGCTCTGGCGGAACGCGATCTCGATGGTGTGGTCGGTTGCTGGGATCCGCTTGGGGACTACTACCCCATCGCCAAGTGGCCGGAAGCCCAGCCGCGCCATGGCAGCGAGCAGATCATGGACTTTCTCATCGGTCTTCAGCAGAGCTTCGAGCGCGTCGACTACAAGATTCAGGCGATCACTCCGGTTGGCGATGACCGCGTGTTGGTGCGGGTGGCCTTGGACTGGCAGGGGAGGGCGAGCGGGGTGAGCTTGGGCGGCGAGATGTTTCACTGCGTCTGGGT
>DATEPK010000241.1:0-2608 GCA_035273245.1 Thermoleophilaceae bacterium | reverse complement strand
CAGATGAGAGTTCCTTTACGAATCCGGCATAGCATTGCCGTCGTGCGCATCCTTGTGGTCGAGGACGAGCCGGCCATCGCCGACTTCCTGCGCCGCGGGCTCCAGGCCGAGGGCTATTCGGTGGACTGCGCGCTCGACGGGGTCGAGGGCGAGCGCCGCGCGCTGTCCGGCGAGGTGGACCTCGTGATTCTCGACGTGATGCTGCCCGAGCGCGACGGGATGCTGGTGCTCGACAAGATCCGCTCGCGCAAGCCCGGACTGCCGGTGATCATGCTCACCGCCCGAGGCGAGGTGGAGGACAAGGTGAGCGCGCTCGACAGCGGCGCGAACGATTACGTCACCAAGCCGTTCTCGTTCGACGAGCTGGCGGCGCGGGTGCGCGCGCATCTGCGCAGCCCGGAGCAGGGCCGCGCGACGGAGCTGTCGGTGGCGGGGATCAAGCTCGACTTCCTCACGCGCCGCGTTGAGCGGGATGGAATGCCGATCACGCTGTCGGCCCGCGAGTTCGAGCTGCTCGCGTACTTCATGCGCCACCCTGGCCAGGTTCTCTCCAAGCAGCAGATCCTGAGCGCCGTGTGGGGGTACGACTTCGACCCGGGGACTAACGTGGTCGAGGTGTACGTCGGATACCTGCGCCGCAAGCTTGCGGCGAACGGGGGTCCGGCGCCGATCGAGACACTGCGCTCGGTCGGGTACCGCCTAGTTGACCGTGGCTGAAGCTCGACGCCCGCGCGGACTGCGCGCACGCCTCACCCTCTGGATCGGCGCGATCCTGATCCTCGCCGTGGCCGCGAGCTTCTTCGGCATCTACCGCGGCACCGGGCAGCAGCTCCGCAACCAGCTCGACCGCGATCTCGAGACGCAGGCAGGCGCCTTTGCCGCGGCTCTGCCTGGCGGCGACGAGGGACATCACGAGCTGTCCGAGATCATCAACCGCTACGTGAACAACCAGCCGTTCCGCGCGAGCTCGCAGCTGCTGTTCGCGCGCCTGCCGGACGGCCGGATCATCACCAACGAGCCGGAGCTCCTCGGGCTGCCGGGCGCGCTCGACCCGGAGAGCGAGAGCACGGCCGCGCAGGCGGCTGAGAACACCGACGCCCGCACGCTGCGCGCGGCGCCGCTCGGCTTCACCACCGTCAAGGCCGCCGACCTGGGCGGCTTGCGCGTGTTCGTGAAGCAGGTGGTGCGACACGGGCGCGTCGTGGCGCGCGTGGGCGTGGGAGAGCCGCTTGCGCCGGTGACAAGAGCGCAGCACGGCGTGGCAAAGACGTTCCTGCTGGCGGGGCTGTTCGCGCTGATCGCCGCCGTGCTCGCGGGCTACGTGCTGGCCTCGCGCGTGTCGAGCCCGCTGCGCAGGATGGCGGGTACCGCGGCCGCGGTGGACGCCGGCGACCTCTCGCATCGCATCGGCGAGACGGGCTCGAGCGAGGAGATCCGCGTGCTCGCCGAGGCGTTCGACCACATGCTCGACCGGCTCGACGACGCGTTCGCGCGCCAGCGCGCCTTCGTGTCCGACGCCTCGCACGAGCTGCGCACGCCGCTCACGATCCTGCGCGGTCAGCTCGAAGTGCTGGCGCGGCAGAAGGACGTGTCGCGTGAGGACGTCCAGCGCGTCACGCGGCTCGTGAGCGCGGAGACCGAGCGCATGGAGCGGCTCGTGGACGACCTGCTGCTGCTCGCGAAGACCGAGGAGGGCAGTCCGCTCAACCGCCACCCGATCGAGCTGCGCGACTACATGCACGACGTGCTGGACGCTGTCAGCCTCACCGCGGACCGCGACTTCGAGCTCGGGGCCGTGAGCGACGTGTCCATCGAGGCGGACCCGGACCGGCTCGCCCAGGTGATCCACAACCTCGCGCAGAACGCGGTCGCACACACGGCCGAGGGCGGCCTCGTGCGCCTTTCCGCCGCTGCCAATGGACGCTATGTGCGCTTCGCAGTGGAGGACGACGGTCCCGGCATCCCCCCCGACCAGCGTGACCGCATCTTCGACCGCTTTCACCGCACCGATATCTCGCGCGCGCGCGCCACCGGCGGGAGCGGCCTCGGTCTGGCGATCGCACGCGCGCTCGTGGAGGCCCACGGCGGGCGCATCCGCGCCGGCGAGTCGCCCGAGGGAGGCGCTCGCCTGGAGTTCGATCTGCCTCGCTAGAGGAGCAGGGCATCGCTCGTTGAAGGTATCCGGCGTGACCCGCCTGCTCGCACTGGCCGAGGCGCTGGCCCATGCGCATGGTGAGACCGCCGAGCACGCGCAATCGGTGGCAGAGCTCGCCGAGCGCGTGGGCGCACGGCTTGGCATGAGCGGCTCCGAGCTGCGCACGCTGCGCTGGGGCGCGCTGCTGCACGACGTCGGCAAGATCGAGGTGCGCCCCGAGCTTCTGAACAAGCGCGGGCCGCTCACCGACGCGGAGTTCGAAGAGGTGAAGCAGCACACGATCGTGGGTGCGCTGATGGTCGAGCGCGTGGCGCGCTTCGGGCGCGTCCACCACCTTGTGCGCTGGTCGCACGAGCGCTGGGACGGCGACGGCTATCCGGACGGCCTCGCCGGCGTGGCGATCCCTCTGGGCGCCCGCGTGATCTGCGTGTGCGACGCGTTCGATGCGATGGT
>DATEPK010000240.1:0-6068 GCA_035273245.1 Thermoleophilaceae bacterium | reverse complement strand
GCGCGCGCTCGGGCCGTCGCTCAAGGCGAGCGAGCCGTTCCTGCGCGGCTCGACGCCCATCATCCGCGACCAGCTGCGCCCGTTCAGCCGCAAGGCCCAGCCGGCGGTGAAGGCGCTGGCGCCGGCGGCGTCCCACCTGGCCGCGGCGACGCCCAAGCTCACCACGGTGGGCAACGTCCTCAACTACCTGCTCGACGAGCTCGCCTACAAGCCACCGGGCGGTCAGGGCATAGCGAACCAGGGCTACCTCTTCTACCTGCCCTGGGCGAACCACAACAACGACGAGATCTTCAGCGGCCAGGACGCGCTCGGGCCGGTGCGGCGAGGGATCGTGCTCGTGTCCTGTGACGGCCTGGGCCTGCTGAGCGCTCTGGCCAACCCCACGACCAACCCCACGCTCGCCACGATCATCTCGCTCCTCAACCCGCCCACCCGGCAGCAGGCATGCGGAGGTGGCGCGTGATCAAGCAACGGCCGAGCGTCGCGCGTATCGCGCTCATGGTGGGCTTCACCCTGTCCTGCTTCGCAGCGCTGCTCTACCTCTGGGTGTCGTTCGGCGGGCCGGTGCCGCTGGTGGCCAAGGGCTACCGCATCAAGGTCAACTTTCCCGAGGCGGTCACGCTTGCGCAGAACGCGGACGTGCGCATCTCCGGCGTGCCGGTGGGGCACGTGGTGTCGCTCAAGCTCGGGCCCGAGAACAACACCACCGCCACGATCGAGTTGAAGAGCCGCTACGCGCCGCTGCCGCGTGACGCGCACGCGATCCTGCGGCAGAAGACGCTGCTGGGGGAGACCTACGTCGAGCTCTCGCCCGGCACGCGGCGCCCCGGCAACTACGTGGCCGACGGAGGCGTGCTCGCGGCGGGCAACGTGTCTCCCACGGTGCAGCTCGACGAGATCTTCCGCACGTTCAACCCGTCCACGCGCGCGGCGTTCCAGACGTGGATGCAGGCGCAGGCGGGCGCGGGCGCCGGCCGCGGGGCGGACCTCAACGCCGCGCTCGGCAACCTGCCGGACTTCACCGACAAGACCACGCAGCTGCTCGAGGACCTGAACGCGCAGCAGGGCGCCGTGCGGCGGCTCGTGTCGAACACCGGCGTGGTGTTCGACGCGATCACGCAGCGCCAGGGTGCGCTCCGCAACCTCATCTCGGCGTCGAACGAGGTGTTCCGCGTCACCGCGCAGCGCAACCAGGCGCTCGCCGCGGCGTTCACGGCGCTGCCCACGTTCGAGCGCCAGAGCAGCCTCACGCTCGACCGCCTCACGCGCTTCTCCCACACCACCAACCCGCTGATCACCCAGCTTCAGCCGGTGGCGCAGCAGCTCAGCCCCACGCTCGAGCAGGTGCGCACTCTGGCGCCCGACCTGCACGGGCTGTTCGCCCGGCTCGGGCCGCTGATCGACGCCTCGCGCGAGGGCCTGCCCGCTTTGTCGCGCTTCCTCGACGACCTGCGGCCGCTGCTCGGCCAGGTGGATCCGTTCCTGCGCAACGCCAACCCGATCTTCCAGGGCCTCGGCTTCTACAAGCGCGAGCTCACCGCGTTCTTCGCGAACGTGGTGGCCTCGACCGAGGCGAAGACGCCACCGGAGCACGGCAAGCCGGGGCTTCAGTACCTGCGCACGGAGAACCCGCTGAGCCCGCTGTCGCTCGCGTTCTACCCGCACGTCCCGGGCTTCGCTCGCCAGAACGCCTACCAGCTTCCGGGCGCGTTCGATCAGCTCTCGACGGGCCTGCCGGTGTTCGACTCACGCAGCTGCTCGAACGGCAACCCGGCGCCGCCCACCAGCTCGATCCCGGACGGCCTGGTGCCGCTGATCCAGCAGTACGTCTTCCGCTCGACCGACCGGAACGTCCCCGCGCCCCCCTGCAGGCAGCAGGGTCTGTATCCGGGCGGGACGCAGTTCCCGCAGCTCCGGGCCTCGCCCTGAGTGCGCGGTCAGCCCCCGGCGGGGATCACCGGCAGCTGGACATAGGAGTCATAGGCCGGCCCGCGCAGCACGCGCAGCTCGCCGCCCGCCTCGTTCAGGAGGTCGGGCGCCGGGGTGGCCGTTCCCGGCGTGTTCGCGGTTGCGATCGTCAGCCGGATCCGGTCGCCGGCCTTGAAAACGTTCGAGGTCGGATAGATCTCGATCTGGTAGAGCTGCGGATCGCCCGGCGGCACGGGCTGCTGTGAGGCCCGCGTGAACGGGTGCCATGGACGGATCATCACTCCGCGCGCGTAGGTGGAGAGCTTCGGGTCCACTGCGCGCTGGCTGGCGAGCAGGTATCCGGCGCTGAGCTGGTTGGACTGTCCCTGCGGGTTGACGTCGGAGAGCACCGCGATCAGCGTCGCGTCGCTGGCGCCGTTCAGCTCCGCCCAGATGTTCCCCAGGATCGGCCCGGTCACCTCGGTGTCGCTCTTCAGTGGCGGCGTGGTGTAGGTGAGCGAGCTCGCCTCGTAGGTGGAGCCGTCCGTCTCGCAGGAGCCCACTCCCGAGACGATGCCCGCGGTCCATTGGGATGTGAGCCGCGAGCACGGGCTCGAGGCGGGCAGGAGCGGCTCGGTGTCAGCGCCCGGGGCCGGCTGCTCGGCGGTCGAGAGCGTGCCGTCGTTCAGGCTGTTCGACGAGCCGGACTTGCCGGCACCGAGGTGGTAGTGGGTGTAGCGCGCGTTCGGCACCGGCCACGTGGCCGGGTGCTCCCAGCGGTTCGCGCCCATCGTGTACAGGTTGACCTGCGGCAGGTTCTGGATGCCGTTGTTCTCGCCCTTGAGCCAGTGGTTGAACCAGTGCAGGCCCACCTGCTCCTCGGTGCCTATCCCCATCTGCGCCCACTCGGCCGGGTCGGTCTCACTGTGGTAGTTGGGCGTCTGGAACCAGACCTTGTCCGGGGAGTTCACGAGCTTCTCGAACAGCAGCGGCTCGCCGCGCTGGAAGATGTCCCACCAGCCGCCCTGCCACATCACCGGGATCCGCAGCGATGCGATCCGCGTGATCGGCGAGCGCAGCCGGTAGAAGGGGCCGTCGTACGCCTTGTCGCCCCCGGCGGCCGCCGAGAGGAGCGTCTCGCCCGCGAATTGAAAGCCGTTCGCCAGGTGGCCCGGGTAGGTGTTGAGGGCGCTGGCCGGATCACTGACCAGCGTCGAAGGCGGTTCGTCGCTGTCCGCCGTGGTCAGCCCCAGCCACAGCGGAATGAACCCGGCGTCGACAGCGCCGCCGTGGAAGGTCACGTCGCGGTAGGCGTCGGCCATCGGCGCAACCGCCAGCACCGCCTTCACCGCTCGCGGCTTGCCCGCGGCCACGCGGTCCGCGTCGGCCTCCGCCACCAGCAGCGCGGTGATCGCCATGTAGGAGGCGCCGTAGTCACCCACCGAGCCGTTCGACCAGGGCTGGCGCTGGATCCAGTCCAGCACCTCCTGGTAGTCCTGCTGGGTGCGCGCTCCCCACGAATCCCACTGCCCCCCGCTCGCGCCGGTGCCGCGGTCGTCGAGAACCATCACCGCATATCCGGCGCCCACCATGTTCGCGTCCTCGCCGGCGCCGCCGGCACCAGGTGCGCAGCCCTCGAGTGGGGACGTGGTGGAGTCCTTGTTGTAGCCCGTCACGGTCAGCGCGGTCGGAAAGCGTCCGCTCGGCGCGGGCAGGAACACGTCCGCTCTCAGCACCACGCCGTCGCTCATCGTGATCGGCACGTTGCACAGGTACTCGGGCGCGGCCTGCGCACCCGCCGGCAACCCCAGGAACGCGAGGGCGCCCGCGAGCGCGGCTCCCCACCGGATCCAGTTCATCAAGTCGGCCCCCGCCTTCCCCGCTGATCGGAACTTGCCGGCCCATGGAAGCACGATGTCCCGGGCGCTTGCGCCGATCGCCCAGACGCGCTTTCGCTCGGCGTGCAACAGTATTGGCGCTTGTTGCTCTAGGGAAGGAGAGGTTCGTGCTGGTTCCCATCGCGTCCCGGCGGAGCCGGATGGTGCTCGCCGGGGTTTTCGCTGCCACTGTTTTCGCGCTGCTCGCGTTAGGCGCCGCGCCGTCCTCGGCGAAGGCGCCCGTGTGGCTGTGCAAGCCGGGTAAGAGGCCCGATCCCTGCGCACCAGGGCTTTCCACGACCGTGTACAACGCGCCGCTGACGCAGGCCACCGGCGTGCAGCACCCGAAGGCGCAGAAGAACCCGCCGATCGACTGCTTCTACGTCTATCCGACCGTGAGCGACGAGAAGTCCGGCAACAGCGACCTCAAGATCGAGAGCACGGAGACCTCGATCGCGCTGTATCAGGCTTCGCGCTACTCGCAGTACTGCCGCGTGTACGCGCCGATGTACCGCCAGGTCACGCTGGCAGGCGCCGGCTTGCCCGGCACCTCAGGGTCCACCAGCAAGGCCAACCCGGCGCTCGGTCCGAAGGACGTCACGGCGGCGCTCAAGTTCTATTTCAAGCACTACAACCACGGCCGCGGCGTCGTGTTCATCGGCCACTCGCAGGGCTCGGGCGTGCTGCGGCAGGTGCTCGCGAAGCAGATCGATCCGCACCCAGCGCTGCGCAAGCGGATGCTGTCGGCGATCCTCATGGGCGGCAACGTGCTGGTGAAGGGCAAGACCGGAATCGGCGGTGACTTCAAGCACATTCCGGCCTGCCGGCGGAACACCCAGCTGGGCTGCGTGATCGCGTTCTCCACGTTCGATCAGCCGCCGCCGAGCGACACGTTCTTCGGGAAGCCGGCCCCGCTGCTGGGCACGAAGGTGAAGAAGGGCACGAACGTCCTGTGCACCAACCCCGCCAACCTGCGCGGAGGAAGCGGGACGCTCACCCCGATCTCGCCGAGCGCACCGTTCGCGCCCGGCTCGACGATCGCGCTCGGCCTCTCGGTGCTCAACTACAAGGTGCCGTCGCCGTCCACGGTGTACTGGACCGCGCCGAAGTCCTACAGCGCACGGTGCGTGAACTCGAACGGCGCCCACGTGCTGATGATCACCGCCCGCAACGGGGCCCAGACGCCGACCCCGGCGCCAACGCCCGAGTGGGGGCTTCACCTGCTCGACGCGAACGTGGCGCTCGGCAACCTGGTGTCGATCGTCCACTCGGAGTCGAAGGCGTTCGCCAAGCGCCACTAGCGAACGCAGCGGGAAGGGACCGCGCCACGGTTGAGAGCGCCGTGGCCGGTCCCGGTTCCGCGCATCTACCTGCCGTTGCGCTCGCGGTGCCTGCAGCCAGGCCAGCAGCAGGGACGGCGCATGCCCTCCTCCAGCTCCTCCTGTGTCCGGCGGATGCGGCGCTCGCGGGTCTCCTGCTTCTTCGCGTCCTCGACCCAGCAGATGAACTCGTTTCGGGCCAGCGGCGTGATGTCGTTCCAGGCATCGAGCGCGGTGGCGTTGGCGACGAGCGCGTCACGCAGGTCCGCGGGCAATTCATGCACCACTCCACCGGGGATGGTCTGGCTGCTCACGGGGTCGATGGTAGTGCCGCTCGCGCCCGGGTAGTCGCCACGTATGGCTACCACCAAGCAACGTCAGGCCGCCCGCAAGAACGTGAAGAAGGCGCAGGCGGGCGCGCGCAAGAAGCAGACCCTGAAGAACCTGCCGAAGTCCACTCGGACCGCGCTCGGCAAAGAGGCGGCAGCGGTGAACCGCGGCGACTCGCCGACGCGCAAGGAGCTCGAGGCGGAGGCGCGGCGGCTCAACATCAGCGGCCGTTCGAAGATGGGGAAGGCGGAGCTGAAGCAGGCGGTGGCACGCGCTCGCTGAAGGATTTGGGTGCCCCTGGGCGCCGAATCCTTCATTCGGCGGCGCTCACTGCATGGTGCGCCCGCCGTTCACCAGCAGCGTCTGCCCCGTGACGAACGCGCTCGCGTCTGACACGAGGAACTCGAGCGCACCGAGGAGGTCGGCCGGCGTGCCGACGCGCCCGAGCGGGGTGCGGCTGGCGTCGTAGCCGTCCGGCGCCATCGTCGTGGACGCTTCAGTCGGGATGTAGCCGGGTGCCAGAGCGTTCACGCGGATGCCCTCCGGTCCGAGCTCGCGCGCGAGGACCCGCGTCAAAGAGATCACCGCGCCCTTCGACGCCACGTAGTGGGCGAGACCGGGTGAGCCTGAGTAC
>DATEPK010000239.1:0-5568 GCA_035273245.1 Thermoleophilaceae bacterium | reverse complement strand
CGTGGAAGCGGGCCTCGCGGCTGTGCTCCGGTCTGCCTGATCCGTGCGCCTTCTACCACGTGCACTCGTTCGCTCCGCGCCCGGCCGACCCGCAGGATGTACTGGCGAAAGCCGACTACGGCGGCGAGTTCGTGACCGCCGTGGAGCGCGAACCGGTGTACGGCGTGCAGTTCCACCCGGAGAAGTCGGGACCGCACGGGCTGCAGCTGCTCGGCAACTTCGCGGCGATCTGCCAGGCGGACGATCTGCGCCACGCCGCATGATCCTCCTGCCCGCGATCGACATCCGCGGGGGCCGTGCCGTGCGTCTCCAGCGCGGCGACTTCGACAAGGAGACCGTCTACGTGGACGATCCGCTGGAGGCCGCGCGCTCGTTCGTGGAGGCCGGGGCGAAGTTCCTCCACGTGGTGGACCTCGACGGTGCGCGCGAGGGCAAGCCGGTGAATCTCGAGCATCTCGGCCGGATCACGGGCGAGCTGGGGGTGGCCGTGCAGTACGGCGGCGGCCTGCGCGACCTCGCGGCGGTGCGCTCCGCGCTCGCGGCCGGGGCCGAGCGCGTGGTGGTGGGCACCGCGGCGTACTCGGACATGGATCTCGTGGAGCAGCTCGTGGAGACGTGGGCGAACCGCGTGGTGATCGCGGTGGACGTACGCGGTGGCCACGTGTCCGTGGCGGGATGGACCAAGTCGACGCAGACGCTCCCCGAGCACATCATCACCCGCCTTCAGCAGCGCGGGATCAAGCAGTTCATGTACACGAACGTGGACCGGGACGGGACGCTCGAGGGCCCGAACCTGGAGGAGGTCAAGCGGATCTCGGACACCGTCCGTGGCCGCTTCCTCTACTCCGGCGGGATCGCGAAGCTCGACGACCTCAGGGCGTTGAAAGATCTGCGGCTCGTGAACCTCGCGGGCGTGGTCTCGGGCAAGGCGCTGTACGAGAAGCGCTTCAGCGTGGAGGACGGGATCGAGGCCCTCGCCGACGAGTAGGCTCAGCGCATGGGAAAGCTCGACGGCCACTGCCTCTGCGGCTCCATCAGCTACACCTGCGACGCGGAGCCGCTCTTCACCGCTATCTGTCACTGCAAGAACTGCCAGCGCCAGACGGGCACATCGTTCTCGATCGTGGTCGGCGTGCCGGAGGACGCGCTGAAGATCGAGGGCGACACGCTGGGAACGATCGCCACCAAGGGCGACGATCATCCGGACGAGGACTCTTACCGAATCTTCTGCACCGCGTGTGGCTCGCCGATCCTCACGCGCGACCCGTTGAATGAGGGGGTCGCGATCCTCAAGGCCGGGACGCTCGACGACGCAACCTGGCTCGAACCGCAGGTCGAGGTCTTCGGGGCGACGGCGCAGCCGTGGCTTCCGGAGCACGAGAGCCGCCCACGCCTGCCGGCGGGCCCGCCGCGCCGCTGAGTGCTCCTCAAGCGCGTCATCCCCTGCCTCGACGTCGACAAGGGCCGCGTCGTGAAGGGGACCAACTTCGTGAATCTGCGCGATGCCGGCGACCCGGTGGAGCTGGCCGTGCGCTACCAGGACGAGGGCGCTGACGAGATCGTGTTCCTCGACATCACGGCGTCGCACGAGAAGCGGGAGACGATCGTGGAGCTGGCGCGGCGAACGGCGGACGACGTGTTCATCCCATTCACGATCGGCGGCGGCGTGCGCTCGGTGGAGGACGCGCAGGCGGTGCTCGATGCGGGCGCGGACAAGGTGTCCGTGAACTCGGCGGCCGTGGAGCGGCCGGAGCTGCTCGCGGAGCTGGCCGAGGTGTTCGGCGCGCAGTGCGTGGTGCTGGCGGTGGACGCCCGGGCGCGCGAGGGCGGCTCCGGCTGGGAGGTGTTCGTGCACGGCGGCAGGACGGCTACGGGGCTCGACGCCATCGAGTGGATCCGCCGCGGCGTGGAGCTCGGAGCGGGGGAGATCCTGCTCACGAGCATGGACCGCGACGGCACCGAGAACGGCTACGACCTCCCGCTTACGCGCGCCGCCTCAGATGCGGTGGACGTGCCCGTGATCGCGAGCGGTGGCGCGGGTGAGCTCGACCACCTGGTGGGGGCCGTGGAGGACGGCGGCGCCGACGCGGTGCTCTGCGCGTCGATCTTCCACTACGGGCAGCACACTGTGCGCGAGGCGAAAGAGCGGATGCGCGCCAGCGGTATTCCGGTCCGCCTGTAGCTGTCAGAGCGCGAACAATGGTGCTGGCGAACTCGCGCGCGATCGCGCAGGATCGTCGGCGGCCCCCCTTCATTTGTCCCCCCAAACTGAAGAGGTACAAAGCATGCGCGCTCCGGCTCGCCGCGCAGCGATACTCGCTGCCGCACTCGCAATCACTCCCGTCCTGTTCGCGTCCGCCGCCCACGCCGACTCGCTCGTCTACATGAACGGCGGCAACGTCTGGATCTCCCACGGCGACGGCTCAAACCCGCGCCAGGTCACCGGCGGTCCCAACACGTGGTCGTGGCCGACCGAGGACGACTCGGGCAACATCCTCGTGGCCGGCGGCCAGGAGAACATCAACGCCGGCATTGAGGACACCGCCGGGTCCGAGATCCACCGGATGAACCAGCAGGGCGCCGAGCTGTCGGCGCCCCAGCAGACCCCCGGCTCGATGAGCAGTGTGGCGTGTCCCACATATCCGCCCGTGAGCGTTCGCGTGGCGCCCGATGGGCAGCACTACGCGTACCACGCCTTCTTCTGCGACCACTTCATCACCTTCATCGGGACCGTCGGAGGCGCGGGCTTCACCGACGGCGAGTACATGGAGGACTTCATGTTCCCGTACTGGGTGAACAACTCCGCGTTCTTGATGACCCGTGGCGGCGTGCAATTCAGCACCTGCGACACCAGCACAGGTGACAGCTGCGAGTGGTGGACGCACGATCTCGGCGACGCGACGAACAACGGCTGGCCCTGGTTCTCGGACGACGCCAGTTCCGCCAGCGGGTTCGACGGCATCGCGATCTCCCGCGACGGCACGAAGTTCGCCTCCATCGAGGACGACGGCGCGAACTACGGCGGCGCCGCCCAGAACGTCGAGCTGCGCCTGTGGGCCGCGTCCGGCGCACCCACGAACGCGACGGGTGGGAACGCGTCCACTCCCACCCTCAAGTGCACGCTCAACCTGCCCGACGACCCCCAGAGCACGCTCTGGTACTACAACGCCGGCCCGACCTTCTCTCCGGACGGCACGCGGATCGCGTTCGCAGAGCCGGATGGCGTGCACATCGCCGACGTCTCGAACCTGAACAGCTGTCCCAGCAGCGCGCCGCTGGTGATTCCAGGAGCCACGCAGCCGTTCTGGAGCGGCGCGAACGAAGCCGCCAACGCGGGATATGTCGCGCCCACGCCCGGGCCGCAGCCCGGCCCCGTGCGCGACACAACCGCCCCCGTGCTCGGCTCGCTGGGCATCAGCCCGAAGCGCTTCGCGGTGGGCAAGAAGGCGACGGCGTTGTCGGCAAAGAAGAAGCACAGCCATCAGGGCGCGATGGTCCGCTACACGCTCTCGGAGCCGGCCCGCGTGAGCTTCGCGGTGGAGCGTTCGGCGAAGGGGCACAAGAAGGGCCGCAAGTGCGTGAAGGCGGGCAAGCGCTCGCACGGCAAGGCGTGCGTTCTCTGGGTGAAGCAGGCCACGCTCACCCGCGCGGGCATCAGCGGCGCCAACCAGCTGGCGTTCTCCGGCCGGCTCGGCCACCGCAAGCTGGCGGCCGGCAGCTACGAGCTCGTCGCCCAGGCCGTGGATGCGGCTGGGAACAAGAGCGCGAAGAAGGTCGTGCGCTTCACGATCGTGCGCCGATGACTCAGGGGTAGGCCCCCGACGGTCGCTCTGCGCCGCGCCTTAGAGTCCAGGCCGTGGCGCAGACGACCGAACTTGCGGGCCGTGTCCGTGAGCTCACCGGCATGGACAGGCTGCTGCCGGCCCTAGAGGGGCTGGCGCCGGCCTTCCTCGTGGGCGGCGCGGTGCGCGACCTGCTGCTCGGCCGGCGGACCGTCGACCTGGACGTGGCGATCGAGGGAGACGCGCGCGACGTTGCGCGCACCGTGGCCGAGCGCCTCGGGGGCGAGGCGAAAGAACACGAACGCTTCGGCACCGCGACGGTGCGGGCCGGCGAGCTGACGGTGGATCTCGCCACCGCCCGGCGCGAGACCTACCGCGAGCCGGGCGCCCTGCCAGACGTGCAGCCTGCCGGCCTGGCCGAGGACCTCGGCCGCCGCGACTTCACGATCAACGCGATGGCGATCGACCTGAACGGCGATGACATCGGCGCGCTCGAGGATCCCCGCGGCGGCCGCGCCGATCTCGACGCCGGCGTGATCCGCGTGCTCCACGGCGAGAGCTTCGTGGACGACCCAACGCGGCTCCTGCGCGCGCTGCGCTACGAGGCGCGCTTCGGCTTCCGCATGGACGAGCAGACCGAGCACCTGGCGCGCGAGGCGGCCGCCGGTGCCGGCTTCTCCACGGTGTCCGGCGCGCGCGTGCGCGACGAGCTGCTCGACCTGCTCCGCGAGCACGAGGCGCCGGCGGCGGTGGAGCGCCTGCGCGAGCTCGGCCTCGACCGCGCGCTCGACCCGTCGCTCGAAGCCGATCCGGAGCTTGTGGCGAGCACGCTGCTCGCCTGTGCCGAGACCGGGGCCGACCGCGCGCTCGCCGGTCTCGCCGCGCTCGTGAGCAGCGCGCCCGAGGCGCTGCGCGACTGGGTGGAGGACCTCCATATCGGCCGCCCGCAGGCCGACGCCGTGCTGCGCGCAGCCGCGAAGGGCCCACAGCTCGCATCCACCCTCCAGAACGAGCTCGCGCCCTCCGCCGTGCACGCCGTGCTCAGCTGCGAGCCGCTCGAGGCGCTCGCGATGGCGCTCGCCCGCGGCGCGCCCGGCGGACAGGTGCTCTCCTACCTTGCCGACCTCCGTGGGGTGCGGCTCGAGATCAGCGGGCACGACCTGCTCGAGGCGGGGGTGCCGGAGTCGCCCGCGATCGGCCGCGCTCTTGAGGAGACGCTGCGGCGCAAGCTCGACGGCGAGGTGTCTGGACGCGACGAGGAGCTTCGCGTGGCACTTGCCGTGGCGAGGGGTGAGCAGCCCTGATCGAGCTGTCGCTGCCGGGCGCGCGTGTGGCGTTCACCGATCGCCGGGGCGGTGTGAGCCGCGGTCCCTATGAGTCGCTCAACCTCGGCATCCTCACCGAGGACGACCAGGAGAGCGTCAGCCAGAACCGCCGGCAGCTCGCGCACGCCCTGGGGTGCGACCCCGAGCGTGTGGCGATGGGCTGGCAGGTGCACGGCGACGAGATCCTCGAATGGAGCGAGCCGCCGAAGGGCGGCGGCTTCGCCCACGCCGGGGCGGAGCTGCCGAAGGTCGACGGCCACACCACCGCTACCGCCGGCGTTCCGCTCCTCGTGCTCGTGGCGGACTGCATGCCCGTGGCACTGGTGGGCTCAGGGAGAGTGGCGATGCTCCACTGCGGCTGGCGCGGCCTGGCCGCCGGGATCCTCGAGAAGGGGCTCGAGCTGTTCGACGAGCCGCCGCGCGCGGTGCTCGGCCCGTGCATCGGCGCCTGCTGCTACGAG
>DATEPK010000238.1:0-2307 GCA_035273245.1 Thermoleophilaceae bacterium | reverse complement strand
CTGCTTGATCCGGTAGCGCTCCTCGTAGCCCCAGGCGGACTCCTCCACCTCGGCGCGGATGAACGGGATCGCCTGTACGGAGCCGCCCTGCGCCTCCACCTTGTCGATCAGCTCCTGCGCCCGCTCCTCGATCTCGTCGGTAAGCGCCTCGACGAGGTACGAGCCGGCGAACGGGTCGACCGAGTCGGTGGCGCCGGACTCGTGGGCGATGATCTGCTGGGTGCGCAGCGCGATGCGCGCCGCGCGCTCGGTCGGCAGCGCCAGCGCCTCGTCGAAGCCGTTCGTGTGGAGCGACTGCGTGCCGCCGCACACCGCGGCAAAGCCCTGCAGCGCCACGCGCACGATGTTGTTCTCCGGCTGCTGAGCGGCGAGCGTGACGCCGCCGGTCTGGGTGTGGAAGCGCATGGTCTGCGAGCGCGGGTTCTCCGAGCCGAAGCGCTCGCGCATGATGCGCGCCCACATGCGCCGCGCCGCGCGGAACTTCGCCACCTCCTGGAAGACGTTGTTGTGGCCGTTGAAGAAGAAGGCGAGGCGCGGGCCGAACTCGTCGACCTCGAGGCCGGCGTCGATCGCCGCCTGCACGTACGCGATGCCGTTGGCGAGCGTGAAGCCCACCTCCTGCACGGCCGAGCAGCCCTTCTCGCGCATGTGGTAGCCGGAGATCGAGATCGTGTTCCACTTGGGCACGCGCTCGCGGCAGTAGGCGAAGAGGTCCGTGGTGAGCCGCATCGCGGGCTCCGGCGGGTAGATGAAGTTCCCCCGCGCGATGTACTCCTTGAGGATGTCGTTCTGCGTGGTGCCGCGCAGCTGCTCTGCCGGCACGCCCTGCTCCTCGCCGACAAGCTCGTAGAGCAGGAGCAGCACGGCGGCGGGCGCGTTGATCGTCATCGAGGTCGACACCTGGTCGAGCGGGATGCCGTCGAACACGCGGCGCATGTCGTCGATCGAGTCGATCGCCACGCCGGTGCGCCCAACCTCGCCCATGCAGAGCGGATCGTCTGAGTCGCGGCCGAGCTGGGTGGGGAGGTCGAAAGCCATCGACAGGCCGGTGGAGCCGTGCTCGATGAGGTAGTGGAAGCGCTGGTTCGTCTCCTGGGCCGTGGCGTAGCCGGCGTACTGGCGCATCGTCCACTTGCGCGAGCGGTACATCTCGGGGTGGATGCCGCGCGTGAAGGGGTACTCGCCGGGCTCGCCGAGGCGATCGGGGAGGCCGTCGCGGACGTCCTCCTCGTTGTAGACGGTCTTGAGCTCGATGCCTGAGTCGGTGAAGCGGCGCGGGTCGTCGGGGCCGACGATCGGCGCGATGGTGGGTTTGTCGGGACGCGTTGCCATTGACCCGAACGATACGGATCCGCGGCCGAGGCAGGTAAACCAGTCAATCCCGACCGGCTTACGTTAAATTAGCCAACTCGGTCCGCTCCCCCAACCGAAAGGACGAGTCCCATGTCCGTCACCGACGAGCTGATCCAGGCCAACGAGAGCTACGCCTCGAGCTTCAACAAGGGCGACCTGTCCGCACCGCCGGCACGCAAGACGATCGTCCTCACCTGCATGGACGCGCGGCTGATCCCCAGCCGTTTCCTCGGCCTCGAGGAGGGCGACGCGCACGTGATCCGCAACGCGGGCGGCCGCGCGCAGGACGCGCTGCGCTCGATCGTGGTGTCGCAGCGGCTGCTCGGGACGAACGAGGTGCTCGTGATCCACCACACCGAGTGCGGGATGCTCAGCTTCAAGAACGAGGACCTCCACGCGAAGGTGAAGGAGGACCTCGGAGCGGACGCGAGCGACATCGACTTCCTGCCGTTCTCTGACCTTGAACAGAGCGTCCGCGACGACGTAGAGTTCCTCAAAGACTCGCCACTCGTGCCTGACGACGTGTCCGTTCGGGGCTTCGTCTACGACGTGAAGTCGGGCAAGGTCACGGAGGTGAAGTGACATGTACGCATCCCCACAGGATGCCCAGCAGCAGCCACCCGAGGACTTCGTCTACGTCGCTTGTCTGTACGAAGGCACAGGGATCGACGAGCCGGACTTCATCGCGGTGGTGGACGTCAACCCTGAGTCCGATACCTACTCGCAGATCGTGCACCGCACGCCAATGCCGAACGTGGGCGACGAGCTCCATCACTTCGGCTGGAACGTGTGCTCGTCCGCCTGCCACTCGGACCTCAAGCGCGACACGCTCGTGGTCCCGGGGATCCAGTCGTCGCGCATCCACATCGTGGACGTGAGCGATCCGCGCAAGCCTGAGATCGCGAAGGTGATCGAGGGCGACGAGATCAAGCAGAAGACCGGCTACAGCGGGCC
>DATEPK010000237.1:0-8765 GCA_035273245.1 Thermoleophilaceae bacterium | reverse complement strand
ATGTAGGCCTCGGCCGCCTTCTCGTACATCTCCACGGCGAAGAGCAGCGTGACGTTGATGTTGATGCCCTCGTAGATCGCCTGCTCGATCGCGGGGATGCCCTCCTCGGTCCCCGGGATCTTGATCATCGCGTTGGGGCGGCCGATCAGCTCCCAGTACTGGCGCGCCTGCTCGAGCGTCCCCTCGGTGTCGTGCGCCAGCCGAGGCGCCACCTCGAGCGACACGTACCCGTCCAAACCGCCGGTGCCCTCCCAGACGGGACGCAGGACATCCGCGGCGAGCGACACGTCCTCAACCGCGAGCTTGCGGTAGATCTCGCGCGCCTCGAGGTTCTTGCGGGCGAGCTGCGCCAGCTCCTCGTCGTAATCCGGGCTGCCGAGGATCGCCTTCTCGAAAATCGATGGGTTCGCCGTCACGCCGCGCAGCGACTCCTCGCGCACCATGCGCTCGAGCTCCCCGCTGTCGATCAGGCTGCGGCGGATCTGGTCGAGCCAGATGCTCACGCCCGCCTCCGTGAGGGCAGCCAGCCGCTCGTTCACTCCCTGGGTAACGCTCATCTGAAAGCTCCTCTCACCGTCGGGCTCGCTCGAGCGAGGCGCGCGCCTCCTCGGCCACCCGCTGGGGGGTGAAGCCGAAGTGCTCGAAGAGGGCCTTGTCAGGCGCCGATGCGCCAAAGGTGTCCATGCCGACGATCGAGCCGAGATCGCCGGCGAAGCGCTCCCAGCCGAGCTTGGCGGCGGCCTCCACCGCCACGCGGGCGCGCACGCCGGGGAGGAGCACCTCGTCCCGGTAGCCGTCCTCCTGCTCGAAGAAGCGCTCCGCACACGGCACGCTGATCACGCGAGCCGCTATGCCCTCGCCCTGGAGCAGCTCCTGCGCGTCGATACAGAGCTTGACCTCGGAGCCGGAGGCGATCAGCTGCACGTCCGGCTCCTCGCCGCCGGGCGGATCGGACAGCACGTAGGCGCCGCGGTCAACGGCGTCGATCGGCACCTTGTCCGGATCGAGGATCGGCAGGCCCTGCCGCGTCTCCACGATCGCCACCGGCGAGGCGAGCTGCCACATCGCGAAGCGCCAGGCGAGCATCGTCTCGTTCGCGTCCGCCGGGCGAATCACGTACAGGTTGGGAATCGCGCGCAGCCCCGCGAGATGCTCCACCGGCTGGTGCGTGGGGCCGTCCTCCCCGAGCCCGATGGAGTCGTGGGTGTAGATGAACAGGGACGGCAGCTTCATCAGCGCCGCCAGCCTGATCGGGTTCTTCATGTAGGCGGAGAACTGCAGGAAGGTGGCGCCGAGAGCGCGGAAGCCGTGGGCCACGAGCCCGTTCACGACCGCGCCCATGCCGTGCTCGCGCACGCCGAAGTAGATGTTGCGCGCGCCGTAGTCGTCCCGCGACACCTCGCCGCCGTCCGTGATCGTGCTGAGCGTGGACGACGAGAGGTCCGCCGCACCGCCGAGCAGGTTTGGGATCTCCCCAGCCAGCCAGTCGAGCGCCTGCTGCCCGGCTTTGCGCGTGGCCACCGCGCCATCGGACGGATCGAGCCGGGGAATGTTCGAATCCCAGTTCTCGGGCAGCTCCCCGTTCATGATCAGCTTGAGCTGGTGCCAGAGGTCGGAGTGCGCCGCCTCATACCGCTCCGCGCGCTCATCCCACTCCTGCTCGAACTGGACGCCGCGGTCAATGCACTCGCGGAAGTGCGCGAGCGCGTCGTCGGGCACGTAGAACGGGTCCATGGTCGGCCAGCCGTAGGCCTTCTTCGTCAGCTCGACCTCGTCCTCGCCGAGCGCGCTCCCGTGGGCTGCCTTGGTGTCCTGCTTGTTCGGGCTTCCGTAGCCGATGTGCGTCCGCAGGATCACGAGCGAGGGCTGGTCCTCCACCTCCATCGCCGCGCGTGTGGCCTTCTCGAGATTGTCGAGCTCGAGGTCCTCGCCGAGATCCTGCACGTGCCAGCCGTAGGCCTCGTAGCGCTTGCCGACATCGTCGCTGAAGGAGAGGGACGTGGGGCCGTCGAGCGAGATGTGGTTGTTGTCGTAGAAGATCGTCAGCTTGCCGAGCCCGAGGTGGCCGGCCAGCGACGAGGCCTCGGAGGCCACGCCCTCCATCATGTCGCCGTCGCTCGCTATGCAGAACGTGTGGTGATCGATGATGTCGTGGCCGTCGCGGTTGAAGCGGGCGGCGAGCATCCGCTCGGCGAGCGCGAAGCCCACGGCGTTGCCCACGCCCTGGCCGAGCGGCCCGGTGGTGATCTCAACTCCGGGCGCCTCGTGACGCTCGGGATGGCCCGGCGTCCTCGAGCCGAGCTGGCGGAAGTTCTTCAGGTCCTCGAGCTCGAGCCCGTAGCCCGTGAGGTACAGGATCGAGTAGAGCAGCATCGAGGCGTGGCCCGCGGAGAGCACGAAGCGGTCGCGGTCGAACCACTCGGGGTTCTTCGGGTTGTGCTTCATCACCCGCGTGTAGAGCACGTAGGCGAGCGGCGCGAGGGCCATCGGCGCGCCCGGATGGCCGGAATTGGCCTTCTGGACCGCGTCCATGGACAGCGTGCGGATCGTGTTGACGCTCAGCTCCTCGAGCGCGCGGGTGTCGGTGGGGGTTGTCGTCATAGGACTCCCTCGCTAGCAGTTTCCGTTTGAGTATCCCGGGTCGCCCGTGCGTACTCCTGTGAGGCCAAAAGCCCCGCTCCGATTACCCCAGCGGCGGGACCCCCACGCGCGATGGCGATGCGCACGCTCGCGAGCGATTCGGGCAGCGCGCGCGACGTCGCCTCCTCAACCGCGCGCCCGAAGAAGAACTCGGCCGCCGCGGACAACCCGCCTCCGATCGCCACCCACTCGGGCTCGAACGTGTTGATCGCGTTCGCGATGCCCACGCCGAGCCAGGTGCCCAGCCGCTCGAGCAGAGCGCCCGCGTCGGGGTCCCCCTCGCGCGCGGCCGCCACCGTGTCGCGGCCCGTCACGCGGCCCTTCGCCGCCACGATCTGGCCAAGCGGTGAGTCCGGCCGCTCACGCCCGAGCGCCGTGGCGTCACGCTCGAGGGCGAGACCGCTGCAGAGCGCCTCCATGCAGCCGTGGTTCGGGCAGTTACCGGGGCACTCCGGCCCGTCCGCCTGGATCACCGCGTGACCGAGCTCGGCGCCGAGCCCCGTCGCGCCGCGGAACACCTGCCCGTCGATCACCACGCCCCCGCCCACGCCTGTGCCCATCGTGTACATCACGAGGTGCCTCGCGCGCCCGCCCTGGGCGAGGAACGCCTCGGCGAGCGCGGCGCAGTTGCCGTCGTTGTCCACGAACACCGGCAGACCGAGCCGGGCGCCCAGCTCCTGGCGCAGCTCCACCCCCTGGAGCGGGATGTTCACGCTCGCCATCACGCGCCCCGTGGCGAAGTGCACCTGCGAGGGCACGCCCACGCCCACGGCGGCCACCGGTCCCGGCGCGGCGTCGATCACAGCGCGTGCCGCGGCCTCGATCTCGCCGACGATCGCCGCGGGGTCGAGCACGGTCGGGCGCTCGTGACGCTCCACCACTGAGGTACCGGAAATGGCGGCGGCAGCAATCTTGGTGCCGCCGACATCAACGCCGACGCTGAGCTCGGAAATGTCGCTCACATCCAGTCCGGGTGGCGATACCCGGTCCAGAACATACAAGCCCGGCAGGTCCCGCCAGCGTCCCGATCTGTTACAAAGGGGCCCGCATGGATCGTCGCCTGGCGCTACGTAACGTCCGCACCGCGCTGATCGCGGGAGCGATCTCGCTGATCATCTTCGCGCTCGCCTTCCTGGCGGCGTACCTCTACTGATGACCACCGAGCCGATCCCGCCCCAGAGCGACGAGGAGCTCACAGCCCCCAGCGAGGAGATCCACCTCCCCGGGCCGAGCTACCTGCCCGTCTGGACCGCCTTCGGAATCACGTTCGCCCTCGTCGGCATCCTGCTCTCGTGGGTGATCTGCATCATCGGCGGGGTGATCGCGCTCTACAGCGTCATCCGGTGGATCGTTGAGACGCGGCAGGACATCAGCGATCTGCCGCTCGATCACTAGGCGACAGGCCACAGGCCACAGGCCACAGGCTTATTGTCGGACGCGGATTAGTCCGTTGAGTGTTCGGGCGATCTCCGGGATTTGGTTGCGCATGTCGTCCCGGAGAAGGTCCCGTTCCTCCGCCACGTCGATCCAATGCTCCAACTCGTGTAGCGAGCCCCGGGCGATGTAGAGCAGCCTCTGTTGATCCGGCCGATGCCAGCGACCTGTCGCCTCGGCAACATTCGCGCCAACTGAATCCGCGGCGCGAACGAGCTGGATCCCGATGGCCCAGCGCTCGTAGGAATCCCACCGCACTGTCGCGCGCCAAAGATCCCGAGCCAGCGCTCGAGCAAGCTGATACGCGCGCAGATCCTTGTGATCAGTCGCCACGCCAATAGAAGGCGCGGCAAACAATTCTTCGCCCCTGTGGCCTGTGGCCTGTGGCCTGTGGCCTAGGCGGCGTTAGCCCCCTCAGGAACCTCACAGCTGGCCCCATCGCTCGTCCAGCAGCGCACGATGTCGCGCATAGACAAGATCCCCACGATCTCCGCTCCGTCCATCACCACGAGGTGACGGAAGCCGCCGCGCACCATCGCCTCGGCGGCGCGCTCGAGCGACCAGTCGGTCGCGGCGAAGGTGAGATTGGTTGAGAGGTGGTCCGCGACCTTCTCCTGGTCCATGCTCTTGCCGGCTCCCACCGCCGCGAGCAGGTCGCGCTCGGTGATGATTCCCGGGCCGGGCTGATCCGGATCCATCACAACGGCGGCGCCCACCTTCCGCTCGGTCATCGCACGCGCGGCATCGCGGAGGCTGTGTTCCAGCCCGATCGTGAGCACCTCCGAGCTCATCCCGTCACTGACCTGCATGCCCCCTCCCTTCACCACGCATGGCGGCGGTTGACGTCTTGTGCCGATTGCCGCAAGCTTAACCAAGCCACAAGCTCGGCTGCGGTCTCCCCCGGCGATACCCAGTCAGCGGGATACCGCATCAGAGGTTTCTCAGGAAATCGGGCCAACGTTTTTGCGCCAGGTGCGTTGTTGGAGTAATGGCTCGCAGAGAATCCACAGTTGAACGCAGAGAGGCCCTTTTCGAAGAGGCCGTGGCAATCATCGAGCGGGACTACCCGCGGCAGATCGACCTGAACACGGTGGCGGCGGAGATAGCCACGTCGAGGCGGCAGCTCCAGCGCGCCTTCGCCGAGGTTGGCCGAACCAGCTTCCGCACTTACCTCGCCCGCGTGAGGATGCGGCACGCCCTCGACCTGCTCGAGACAGGCGCGATGCCGGTCCGCCAGGTGGCCCACAGCGTGGGCTACCGCCAGCCCGCCCAGTTCGCCAAGACGTTCAGGCGACACCACGGCGCGCCGCCTTCGAGCTTCAGGCACTCGAACGGCAACGGCCCCGGTCACTGATCGGGCTTCGCCGCTCACCCTCGCAGGGGGTCCGCTGCCATTCATGTGAGGCGGTGAGTAAACTCGCGCGCTCGTGAGGGGCTCGAGGAGGACGAACGGTGCGTAAGCACCCAATCGCGCAGATGCTGACCATCGGGGTCGTGGCGTCCCTGATCGGCATCGCCATCGCGCTGAACATCCATTGGTTCCCCAAGTCGGCGGACACCGCGTCGCACAAGATCGACACGCTCTACGACGTCCTCCTGATCTGCTCGGTGCCGATCTTCGTGCTCGTGATGACGGTGGCGATCTACTCCGTCGTCAAGTTCCGGGCGCGGCCCGGCGACATGAGCGACGGCGCGCCCATCCACGGCAACACGAGGCTCGAGATCATCTGGGTCACGATCCCGTTCCTGATCGTCACGGGGCTCGCCATCTACGGGTGGGTGGTGCTGAACGACGTCGAGGCGAAGAAGCCGAACGAGCGAATCATCAACGTGGTGGGCCAGCAGTTCACCTGGCACTTTCAGTACGCGAAGAACGGCCCGACCGCGGATCCTGGGGCATGCGGGAACAGCGGCCCGAACGCGGTAACCACCAACGAGCTCGTGCTGCAGAAGGACGAGCCGGTCTACTTCCGCATCTGCTCGAGGGACGTGATCCACTCCTTCTGGGTGCCCGAGTTCCGGCTGAAGCAGGACGCGGTGCCCGGGATCAACACCAAGATGAGGCTCACGCCCAACCGCGATGGCGACTACACGGTGGTCTGCACCGAGCTGTGCGGCCTGGGTCACTCGACCATGCGCTCGCCCGTGCACGTGGTCAACGCGCCGCAGTTCGCCATCTGGCTGAGGAAGCAGATCACCTCAGGGGTGCCGGCCGGTGGCGGGGTGGGCAGTGCGGGCGGCGGCGGCAACGCCAGCGCCGGGGGCGGCGCTGCCAGCGGTGGTGGTGGCGGCGGCGGCAACGCGGCAGCCGGAACCGCCCAGGGCAAGCAGCTCTTCGCCTCGAACGGCTGCGGCGGCTGTCACACGCTGTCCGCTGCGGGCACCAACGGCACCGTCGGCCCGAACCTCAACAATCTCGCGTCGAGCGCCGCCAAATTCGCCAAGCAGCTGCACCAGACCCCCCAGCAATACGTCTTCACATCCATCAAGAACCCGACCGCGTTCACCGTGCCCGGCTTCCCCAAGGGAGTCATGCCGTCAACATTCGGACAACAGCTCAGCCCACAACAGATCAACGCTCTGGTGAAATACCTGTTGAGCGTCGGCAAGGGCTAATGAGGAGGTAGAGCGTGGCTTACGCGGCAAAACTGAGGGCGCCCGGCTGGTACCGGGCCCTGCTCGGCATGATCATCGCGTTCGGCTTCGGGCTCGGCCTCGATGTAGGCATACGCGCTCTCTACGGCTGGCATCCGCTGATCAAGACGGACGCCATAACCACGGTCCAGCTCATCGTCGTCCCGCTCGGCTTCCTGATCGGCCTCGGCGCATTCGACTACTGGTTCCGCTGGGCGTCCGGCGCGCCGACGATCCCCGAGGACCACTCGGGTCATGGCGCGAAGACCTGGCGCGACTACTTCCGGGTGAACACCGACCACAAGGTGATCGGGCTGCAGTACATCTGCACCACCTTCTTCTTCTTCGTCTGCGGCGGCCTGATGGCGATGCTGATGCGCGCCGAGCTGGCGGCGCCCGGCCTGCAGTTCGTCTCGCCGAACACCTTCAACGGGCTGTTCTCGGTTCACGCCTCGCTGATGATCTTCCTGTTCATCATCCCGGTGTTCGCCGGCATAGCGAACTACGTGCTGCCGCTCATGATCGGCGCGCCGGACATGGCGTTCCCGCGCCTGAATGCGCTGTCCTACTGGATGCTGCCGATCGCCGGCATCATGATGCTGGCCAGCTTCTTCGCGCCCGGGGGCTCGTTCGCCACCGGCTGGACCGCGTACGCCCCGCTGTCCACGGACACGCCGCTCGGCCAGACCTTCTTCTCGGTGGCGATTCAGTTCGCGGGCGCCTCATCGATCGCCACGGCGCTGAACTTCCTGGTCACCATCATCACGATGCGCGCGCCCGGCATGACCTTTTGGCGAATGCCGCTGCTCGTGTGGGCCAACTTCACCACCTCGCTGCTCGTGGTGATCGCCACGCCGTTCATCGCGGGATCGCAGTTCTTCCTGATCCTCGACCGCGCGCTGCACACCAACTTCTTCGACGTCGCGAAGGGCGGCGACATCCTGATGTACCAGCACGTGTTCTGGTTCTACTCGCACCCGGCCGTGTACATCATGATGCTGCCCGGGTTCGGGATCATCAGCGAGGTCATATCCGCGCACGCGCGCAAGCCTGTGTTCGGCTACCGGATGATGGCCTTCTCGCTGATGGCCATCATCGTGCTCGGCTTCACGGTGTGGGCGCACCACATGTTCGTGTCCGGCATGTTCCCGTGGCTGCGCGTGCCGATGATGATCACCACGATGCTGATCGCGCTGCCCACCGGCATCAAGATCTTCTCCTGGCTCGCGACCTTATGGAGAGGCGTCATCCACTTAACCACTCCCATGTTGTTCGCGCTGGGCTTCATCACGATGTTCACGCTCGGCGGGATCAGCGGCGTGATGCTCGCGGTCATCCCGTTCGACATCCACGTGTCGGACACGTACTTCGTGGTCGCCCACATCCACTACGTGCTGTTCGGCGGCAGCGTGTTCACGATCTTCGCGGGCATCTATCACTGGTTCCCGAAGATGACCGGGCGGATGTATGACGAGACCCTCGGCAAGATCCACTTCTGGCTCTCGTTCATCTTCTTCAACACCACCTTCGGGCCGATGCACCTCGTGGGCATCGACGGCATGCCGCGGCGCGTGGCCGACTACGCCCACCAGTACGCGGCCTGGAACGCGTTCATCTCGGTGTCGGCGTTCATCTTCGGGATGACGTTCTTCATCTTCGTCTACAACATCGTCACGAGCTGGCGGCACGGCCCGGCGGCGGTCGCGAACCCGTGGCGTGCGCACACGCTCGAGTGGCAGGTGTCCTCGCCCCCGCCGATCTTCAACTTCGACGAGGTGCCGACGGTGGTCGGCGGCCCGTACGAGTACGGCGTCCCGGGCGCGGTGCACGGCGTGTTCAAGGAGCGCGTGCCGGTCACTACTGCTGCCGGTGGAGGTGGGGCGCCTCCGCCCGTGAACACTGAATGAGCGACGACGCGAAGACAATCCTCGTCGTCGCCAACGAGACCGTTGGCGGCCGGGCGCTCATCGAGGCGGTCAAGGCACGTGCGGCACAGGGTCCAATCCACGTGCGCGTGATCTGCCCGCAGAACGAGCCCAAGCACGGCTACGTGGTGC
>DATEPK010000236.1:0-6148 GCA_035273245.1 Thermoleophilaceae bacterium | reverse complement strand
GCCCGCCGAATGCACGGCGAGACGAAGAAGCCGGCCACGCTCGGCTACGGCGTGGGCTTCGCGAACGCGATCGTTCGCGCCTGGCTGCGCTGATCAGCCGAGCCTGAACCAGTCCACGTAGCGACCGCACGCGCGCCGGAGCGGGACGTTGCGCCCGCGCACCCCCACGCGCGTCGCGGCGATCGCGCCGAGCGGCCGGTTGCCAAGCGAGTCGAGCGCGCGCGTGTGACCGCTCGAGCCGAGCAGCCGGCCGAACGCAGGCAGCTTCGCGATGCTCGCCGTGACGGCGACGGTCGTGTGGCCGTCGCTGCGCACCCGCCCGGCCGAGTAGAACGGGCCCATCCGCGCGAGGTTGCCCGGCAGCTGCGCGCGTATGCCCGGAGCCGTGACGGTCACCGGCTGGCGCGACGCGTACTGCAGCGAGATGTCCCACGTGCCCGCCGGAAGCTTGAGCTGCTGGCTCGCGCTGTCACCCGCCCCGCGCACGTCGGACGACCAGGCCGTGGGCGGCGCCACCACGGGCGGCGCGATCACGTGCGCGATGCCCCGGCGGCGTGACAGAGCGCGTCCCGCCGAGGTCGAGCAATCGAGCGTCGCGCCCGGCCGCCCCTCTTCGGGCAGCACGCTCCGCGGCGGCGTGGGCCCGGTGCGGCGCCACAGCTCGTACTGCGGGGTGGACGCCGCGAGCTTGAAGTTCGGCGGCACCTGGCTCGCGAACGCGGTCCTGCTCGTGACCACGTACGCGAAGTCATCGAGCGTGGCGGAGGTGAAGGAATCGAAGTCGGTGGCCTGGCCGGGCGCCCAGTGCTTGACGGTCCGGAGTGGAACCAGCAGCGGCGTGTAGAGAAAGCGGAAGCGGCCGACGATGCCGTCGCGGAGCTCCCACAGCGCGAAGTCGTCGTCGAAGTTGGCGAGGGTGCGCTGTCCCTTGATCTGCGCGCGGAACGTGCCGAGCTGCGTCCACGGCGCCTGCGGGCCCACGGGCGCGTCGCGCAATGCCAGGAAGCTCGACACGCCGGCGAGCACGACCACCACGGCCGCCACCGGCAGCCGCAGACGGCTCAGCCCCGGCCGCGCGAAGCGCAGCTCGCGCCTCGGCGCGAGGAGCACGCTCACGATCAGCAGCATCACGAGCGGCGACATGATCGCGAGGCCCTTCGCCGCGTTGTACGGATTCTTCGTCTTCGACGCCACGAGCCATACGACCACCGCGGCCACGAAGGCCGCCGGCATCGTCACGTCCTCCTCGCGCCACCACGACGCGAGCGCCCACACGAGCGCGCCGGCGGCCAGCACGAGGCCGATCACGGTGAGCCAGCGCGGGTCGGGATCGAAGCGGAAGTCCGGCGTGAGCCACACGCCGAGCGTCTGCGCCGGCGTGATCGCGTGCTCGAGGTTGCCGAGCCCCGCGGGCGGCTCGTTCGCGTAATGCGAGGTGGCGAAGTGGACCACGCGCGGGCTCTCCGGCGCCACCGCCACGAGAAATGCAAGCGTTCCCGCCGCGAGCGGCCAGATGGAGTCGCGCACCAGATAGACGCCTCGCGCGACGAAGCCCGCGCCACCGCGCAGCGCGATCGCCACCCAGATGACCCCGAGCGCCGCGAGCACCCAGTAGATGCCGGGATAGCTGTAGGTGTAGACAGCCCCGGCGGCGATCGCCCCGAGCGGCACCGCCTGCCGCGCCTGCGGCCACTGCAGCTCGGCGGCGAACTCACGCAGCCCGAGCACGAACGCGAGCAGCAGCATCCCCAGGATCGTCTCCTTGAACGCGGCCTGCGCGTAGTAGGAGGCGGCCATGTACGCAAAGCCCACGAGCAGCGCGGCGATGAAGCGCGGGCCGCGAGAGAGGCGGTCGAGCCCCGCGTACGCCACGAGGCCGGTGAGCGCGGGCACCACCATCATCACCGCCATGAACGCCTGCTCCACCGAGATGCCGAGCCCGGTGCCGAGCGTGGCGGCGATCGCGTGCGGACCGAGCGGGTAGCCCGGCTTGACGAGCATCACGTCCAGCTGCACGGCGTGCGTCTGCAGCCAGTAGGCGGCGCCCATGTGCACCGACATGTCGTTGTTGTCGCCCACGCCGAGCACGCCGAAGTGGCCGCTCACAGCGAACGGCAGGCCAACGAGCAGGAGCGACAAAACGGCGAAGAGGAAGCTGTCCACGGTGAGAAGCCCGGGCGGGTAGGGCGCCGCAAGCAGTACGAACAGCGACAGCGCGGCGAGGACGGCAAGCACCACCGCCGCTGTGACCGTGCGTCCCGGCAGCTTGGCCGCCACGTCGCAGACGATCAGAAGAAGCGCATAGCCCGCCGCGGGCGCGCAGAACGACGCCCGTTCCCAGCCAGAGAGCCGCCACAGCGCGAGACCGATCACAACCGAGGCGGCGAGAATCACCGCCGCGGCGGCGTAGGCCCCGAACACGGTGCGCAGGATAGTTCCGCCTCCGCGCACGTAGCATCTCGCCATGCCGATTGGGCTCGACCTCGTTGGCCGGCGCGGCGCCGACTACGGCAGCCTCAGGCACGAGCAGAAGATCGGTCTGATCCCGCCGCCACTCGGCCGCGTGCTCGACGTGGGCTGCGCGGAAGGTGCCAATGCCGATCTGCTGCGCGCCCGCGGCGCCTCTCATCTCGCCGGCATCGAACTGGACGAGACGTTCGCCGCGACCGCGCGCGAGCGCTACGACGAGGTGGTCCAGGGGCGCGTGCCGGACGACGTCGAGTGGCCCGACGAGAGCTTCGACACGGTGCTCTGTTACGACATCCTCGAGCACCTCTACGACCCCTGGAGCGCCACGGGGCAGCTCGCGCGGCTGCTGCGGCCGGGCGGCCACATGCACGTCTCGCTCCCCAACGCACGCAGCAAGGAGCTGTGGCTGCCACTGCTGCGCGAAGGGCGCTTCCGCTACCGCCCCGAGGGCGTCATGGACGTCACGCACGTGCGCTTCTTCGGCCGCCGCGATGCCGTGGAGATGGTTGAGGCCGCGGGGCTGCGCGTGCTGTCCGTGGACCACGCCGAGCCGGAGACGCGCAAGCGCGCGATCGCCAGCGCGCTCACCGGTGGACGTGTCATGGAGTTCCTCACGATCCAGTGGTACGTGCTCGCGCGCAGGAACGCTCATACGCCAACGTCTGGCTGACGGAGGTTTCGCGGGAATGCCTCGGGTACCCCGGAGGCGCTAGGTCAGTACCGCGCGGACTGCCCCCACAGTCCACAAATAAGGAGTCAAGGATGAAGCTACGGATGGTGTGGTTCGCCGTCGCGGCCGTGTCTGCGCTGATGCTGATCGGCCCGGCAGGTGCCGGTGCTCAGACGACGCCCACGGCAACCTCGTTCAAGAACATCCCGGTGACCGGGAAGGTCTCGAACCACAAGACGTTCACCGGGAAGTACACGGTGAACTACTTCACCACCAAAGGCGGGAAGGCCTATGCGGTCGGCAAGCTGACCGGGCGCATCGGCAAGCGCCACGTCAGCAAGAACGACGTGATGCTGCCCGTGACGATGGGAGGTTCGAGCGCGCAGGCTCCGACCACGTGCTCGATTCTCAATCTCACGCTCGGCCCGTTGGACCTGAACCTGCTGGGCTTGCGGGTCCAGCTCAACCAGGTACATCTGCAGATCACGGCGATACAGGGACCCGGCAACCTGCTCGGGAACCTCCTGTGCGGTGTGGCCAATCTGCTGAACACCAACCCACTGGCTGGTCAGATCAGCCAGTTGACCGGGCTGCTGAATGTGGTGCTGCAGCTCGTGAACACACCCGCGCTCGCGAACCTGTGACGTTGGTTCGTTGAGCGTCCGGCGATGGTGGGCCGTCCCGCGGGGCGGTCCACCCGCTCGCCGCGCCCGGAGGCGCTAGCCGAGCGAGTCGATCCAGCGCTCGAGGCGCTTGCCCTCGCGCACCACCAGCTCGGGGTCGCGGAAGGTGTTGGTGATCAGCGCGATGCCCTGGTATGACGCGATCAGCGCGACCGCCAGATCGCGCGCATCGCGCCGGCCCATCGCGCGGAATTGCTGTTCCGCCCAAGCGATTGGGGCGCCCAGGAGTTCGAGGCGCCCTTGGTCGGAGCCGTCGTCGCGCTTGTCGAGCTCGGAGCAGAGGCTGCCGTGCGGACAGCCATGGTTCGCCAGGAGGTCGGCCTGCCCCACCAGCATCCGCACGAGCGCCTTGAGACGAGCTTTGGGAGTGCGGTGCACCTCGAGCTCTGCAAGCGCGGCGCGCACGTCGTCGACGTGGGAGCACACCACCGCGTCCACGAGCTCGTCCTTCGTCTTGAAGTAGTAGTAGACGTTGCCGACCGGCACGTCGGCGGCTTCCGCGATGTCCGCGAGCGTCGTCCGTTCGACGCCCTGCGCGTGGAGCACCTCGCGACCGCCGGCCACGAGACGTTGCCGCTTGCCCGCTCCGCGTCCTTCGGGGCTGTTCCTCGCCGCTGAGTTAGCCATCTCACTGAATGGTAGTTGACCTGCGACCCTCTCCTCTGTAAGTTAGTCAGCTCACTAACTCACTTCTGGCCCATCGGACTCGGAGGCCGTCATGTCGCAACCACCCCCCATCCAACGCTCGTTCCTCGCAACGCCCCGCGGAAAGCTCGTCCTGCTCTTCCTGTGCGGCGTCGCGTTCCTGGACTTCGTCGATGCGTCGATCGTCACGGTCGCGCTGCCCTCTATCCGCCACGACCTGCACTTCTCGGTCCAGAGCCTGCAGTGGGTGCTCAGCGCCTACCTGCTCACCTACGGCGGCTTCATGCTGCTCGGGGGCCGGGCGGCGGACCTGATCGGGCGCCGCCAGGTACTGGTCGCGGGCACGGTGCTGTTCGGGGCGTCGTCCCTCACGGCCGGAGTCGCCACCAGCGAAGGCATGCTGATCGGCGCTCGCCTGACCCAAGGCGTGGGCGCCGCGCTCATGATCCCGGCAGCGCTGTCGATCCTGACCACGACTTTCACGCAGGGCAAGGACAGGGCTCAGGCACTGGGCGCCTGGGGAGCCACGGCCGGACTGGCGTCCGCGCTGGGCGTGTTCCTCGGCGGCGCGCTGTCAGGCGGACCCGGCTGGCGCTGGGTGTTCTTCGTGAACCTGCCGGTCTGCGCGCTTGACCTGTTTGCCGTCTACCGGCTGATCCCGGCAGAGCGCCGCCGGCTCCAGTCACGCGGCTTCGACGTCCCGGGGGCGATCCTCGCCACCTCCGGGATGCTCCTGTTGATCTACGCGCTCGTGAAGGCTCCCGACGCCGGCTGGGGCAACTCGCGGACGATCGGCGAGCTCGCCGTGGCCGCTGGATTGTTCACCGCCTTTGCGGTCAACGAGTCTCGCCATCGCAACCCGCTCTTCCCGTTCTCGATCCTCCGCATCAAAGGGCTCGCGGCCGCCGACGCGACCCAGGTCGTGGCCATCGCGGGGTCCTACGGGATGTTCTTCTTCGTGTCCCTGTACATGCAGAACGTTCTCCAGTTCTCACGCATCGGAGCCGGGGCTGCCTTCGTCCCCACCGCGCTCGGCGTCGCGTTCGCCGCCGGTATCGCCACGAATCTCCTCCCGCGGGTGGGCACGCGGCCGATCCTCGTGGTGGGTGCCGTGGTGGAGGCGGTGGGAATCTTCTGGCTCTCGAGGATCCCCGTCCACGGGGCCTACCTCGCAGACCTGCTGCCCGGCCTCGTGATCATGTCGCTCGGACTGGGCGCCGTGTTCGTAGCCGCCACCACGGCGGCACAGAACGGCGTGCCCGAGGACAAGGCCGGGCTCGCCGCGGCACTGGTGAACGCATCGACCTGGGTTGGCGGCGCGCTCGGGCTGGCGATCTTCTCGGCCATCTCGACCTCCCGCGCGCACCACCTGCTCGCGGAGCACATCTCCCCCGACCGGGCGCTGACCAGCGGGTTCGCACGCGCGCTGTTCGCCTGCAGCGTGTTCCTGGCAGCGGCGGCGGTGATCGCCCTGCGCGCGTCCAACACGCGCGGGGAGAGCATGCCCGGCGTCGAGCCAATACCTGCGCCGGAGAATGCTTGAGCGGAGAGGGCGGGATTCGAACCCGCGAGAGAGCTTGCGCCCCCTACTCGCTTAGCAGGCGAGTGCCTTCAGCCACTCGGCCACCTCTCCGGGAGACTTCGGGATTGTATGCGCCGAAGCGTAGCCCTCCCGATCGGC
>DATEPK010000235.1:0-3974 GCA_035273245.1 Thermoleophilaceae bacterium | reverse complement strand
GCGAGTGATGGCGAGCGACCCGAACTACAACCCCAACAGCATCCCGTCGCAGTTCAAGCAGCTCAACACCGACAAGGCCGCGCCGCTCTTCAACCGCGCCACGCAGGGCGGCTACCCGCCGGGCTCGTCGATGAAGGTGGTGACCGCCGTTGCGGCGCTCGACACCGGCCGCTACACGCCGAACTCGGTCGTCTCGGGCAAGTCGCCAAAGATCCTCGGCGGCGTGCCGCTGTCCAACTGCTGCACCGAGGGCAGCGGCAACTACGGCCCGCTGTCGCTCACCGAGGCGCTCGCGAAGTCGGTGAACACGGTGTGGGGCGAGGTGGGCGAGAAGCTCGGCAAGAAGGTGATGTTCAAGTACATGGAGCGCTTCGGCTTCGACTCGAAGCCGAAGCTCGACCTGCCCTCCGACGAGCTCGGCGTGAGCGGCGTGTACGGCTCGCACGGCCAGCTCCTCGGGCCGAGCGATGCCATCGACATCGCGCGTGTGGCGATCGGCCAGGAGCGCCTGCGCGTGTCCCCGCTTCAGATGGCGGAGGTGGCCGCCGCGGTGGCGAACGGCGGCAAGCTGATGAAGCCGCGGCTCGTCGACCGGATCGAGAACCCTGACGGGCAGACGGTGGACACGCGCGGCCCGGCCGCGGTGCAGACGGTGATGAAGCCCTCCACCGCCCAGCAGGTCACGGCGATGATGGAGCAGGTGGTGAAGGCCGGCACTGCCACGTCCGCTCAGATCCCGGGGGTGACGGTGGCCGGCAAGACCGGAACGGCCGAGGTGGCGAACGGCACCTCCAACCAGGCCTGGTTCATCGCGTTCGCGCCGGTGCCCAACCCGCGCGTGGCGATCGCCGTGACGATCGAGCGCACGCAGGGCGAGGGCGGCACCGTGGCCGCGCCGATCGCCAAGCAGATCATCCAGCAGCTCCTCAAGGGGAACGGCTGATGGCCGAGGTGATGGGCAACACCATGGTGGACGGCCGCTACCGGATCCTCAACCGCATCGGCTCGGGCGGCATGGCCGACGTGTACTGCGCGGAGGACACGCACCTCGGGCGACAGGTGGCGCTGAAGATGCTGCACCACCGCTTCGCGCGGGACCAGGAGTTCGTCGAGCGCTTCCGCCGCGAGGCCTCGGCCGCGGCCGGCCTTCAGCACCCGAACGTCGTCGGGGTGTTCGACCGCGGCGCCCACGACAGCACCTACTACATCGCGATGGAGTTCCTCCAGGGCGAGACGCTCAAGGACCTCATCAAGCGCGAGGCGCCGCTGCCCCAGGAGCGAGCCATCGATATCGGCATCCAGATCCTGCGCGCGGCCGGCTTCGCGCACAAGCGCGGCGTGATCCACCGGGACTTCAAGCCGCAGAACGTGATGATCGGGCCGCAGGGCAACGTGAAGGTCACGGACTTCGGCATCGCCCGCGCCGGAGCCTCCGAGATGACCGAGACCGGCTCGATCATGGGCACCGCGCAGTACCTGTCGCCCGAGCAGGCGCAGGGCCACAGCGTGTCCGCGGCGTCGGACCTCTATTCGATCGGCGTGATCCTCTACGAGATGCTCGCGGGGAAGGTTCCCTTCGAGGGCGACAGCGCGGTGTCGATCGCGCTCAAGCACCTGAGCGAGCAGCCGCAGCGCCTCGCATCGCTCCGCCCCGACATCCATCCGGCGCTCGAGGGCGCGGTGATGAAGGCGCTGGCGAAGCAGCCGTCGCAGCGCTATGCCAACGCGGACGAGTTCATCGCCGCGCTGGAGGCCGCACGTTCGGCCATTGCGTCCGGCACGAATGGGGGCCAGGACACGGCAGTGTGGGCAGCGCCCGTTGGGCCTCCGCCGCCGCCGCTGGCACCGGCGCGCGAGCGGGGACCGCGCCGCTGGCCGTGGATCGTGCTCGCTCTGCTCCTCGCCGCCGGCATCGCGGTGGGCGTATGGGCGCTCCTCCAGAACTCGCGCGTGGCGGTGCCCGACGTGGTGGGCCAGCAGTCCTCGGTGGCCACCGCGAACCTGAGCAACCGTGGCTTCAGGGTGCAGGTGCATCGCTCAGAAAGCGGCGAGCCCGTCGGCCAGGTGGTGGGCCAGAGCCCCGAGGGCGGAACGAAGGTGGACAGGCACTCCACCGTGGTGCTGCAGGTGTCGAGCGGACCGGGAACGGTGCAGGTGCCGCTGGTGGTCGGCTTAAAGGAGTCCACCGCCACGAGGGCGCTCAACAGGAGGGGCCTGACCGTCGACTCGAGCTCGAAACACTCCACAACCGTGCCCAGGGGCGAGGTGATCAGCACCACGCCCGTCGATGGCACGACTGTCCCGAAGGGCTCGCGCGTGCACCTGATCGTGAGCAGCGGGCCGGTGCAGGTGAAGGTGCCCGACGTGACCAACATGACCGCCGCATCCGCGCACTCCACGCTTCGCAACGCCGGCTTCTCGTTCACGGACAACCAGGTGAACGCGACCCAGCCGAAGGGCACGGTGATCTCGCAGGATCCGGTGGGCGGCACCACCGTGGACAAGGGCACGAGCGTCACGCTCACGATCTCCAAGGGCCCGAACACCGCGAAGGTGCCCGACGTGACCGGACAGACCCAGGCCCAGGCCACCGCGACGCTGCAGGCCGCGGGCTTCCAGGTGCAGGCGAAGCCGAAGGCGACGAAGGACCAGACCCAGAACGGCCTCGTGATCCACCAGCGGCCGGCAGTGGGCACGCAGCTCAAGAAGGGCCGCACCGTCGTGATCTACATCGGGCAGTTCACGCCGACCACCAACAGCCCCGGGTCGGGCAACGGCAACGGCACTCCGGCAGAGCCCACGCCGACCACACCCGGCCCGTGAGAGTCGCCGTCCTAGCCGGCGGGCGCTCGAGCGAGCACGAGGTGTCGCTGTCCTCGGCCGCCGCCGTGCGCCAGGGGCTCGAGAACGGGGGGCACGAGGTCGTGACGATCGAGATCGGCCGCGAGGACGGCCGTTGGAGCTCGCTCGGCGAGCCGGTCACTCTCGACCCGGGCCGCGCGCCGTTCGACGTGGACATCGTGTTCCCGGTGCTGCACGGCCCATTCGGCGAAGACGGCACTGTGCAGGGGCTGCTCGAGACGATCGACGTGCCGTACGTGGGCGCGGGCGTTCTCGCCTCCGCGCTGTGCATGGACAAGGCGCTGTTCAAGGACCTGATGGCGAGCCGCGGGGTGCCGCAGGTGGAGTACGCGGCGGTGCGCGAGGGCGCCGACCCGGCGGAGCTCGTGGAGCGTCTCGGCCTGCCGCTGTTCGTGAAGCCGGCGCGGCTCGGCTCCTCGGTGGGCATCTCGAAGGTGGGCATTGCGGAGGAGCTGGGCCCGGCGCTCGCGCTGTCGTTCTCCCACGATCCGGTGGCGATCGTGGAGCGGATGGCCACGGGCATCGAGGTGGAGTGCTCCGTGATCGGCAACCGCGAGCCGCTCGCGTCCACGCCAGGCGAGATCGAGGCGCATGCGGACTGGTACGACTACGAGGCCAAGTACACGCCCGGCGGCATGGAGCTGATCGTGCCGCCGCGCCTTGGGGGCGATGTGATCGAGCGCGTGCGCGAGCTGGCGGTGGAGGTCTACATGAGCGTGGGGTGCAGCGGGTTCGCCCGCGCCGACTTCTTCGTGGAGGACGGCGAGCGCGTGCTCGTGAACGAGCTCAACACCATCCCGGGCTTCACGCAGACGAGCGGCTTCCCGAAGATGTTCGCCGCGTCCGGCCTGCCGTTCAGCGAACTGCTCGACAGGCTGCTCGAGCTGGGGCTCGAGCGCTACCGCGAAGAGCGTGCGTACCGCTTCTAGCTACCGGTACAGGGTGAGCTCATTGATGGCCGCCTGGCCGCCCGCAGCGAGCTTCGTGATCCACAACAGGTAGAAGCGGTAGCTCTTGCCGTTCGTGTCGACGGGGATGCGGGTGGCGCTTCCGACCACGGTGGAGCCGGACACGGGCGTCCAGTCCTGCACGTTCGGCGGCGCCGACGTTCC
>DATEPK010000234.1:0-3241 GCA_035273245.1 Thermoleophilaceae bacterium | reverse complement strand
CAGATCCAGGTGAACCTGCGCGCCGGGCTGACCTTCGCCCAGGGACTGCGCTCGATGTTGCGCGCGGACCCCGACGTGATCATGGTCGGCGAGATCCGCGACACCGAGACGGCGAAGATCGCGGTGGAGTCCGCGCTCACCGGCCACCTCGTCCTCTCCACGCTTCACACAAACGACGCGCCCTCGGCGATCACGCGGCTCACCGAGATGGGCATCGAGCCCTTCCTCACCGCCTCCGCGGTGGACTGCGTGGTGGCCCAGCGCCTGGCCCGGACGCTCTGCAAGCACTGCAAGCAGCGCACCGTGCTGTCGGTGGACGCCCTGCGCGGCGCGGGCTTCGAGGCCGTGTTCGACATCGAGGCCTACGAGCCCATCGGCTGCTCGCGCTGCTCGCACACCGGCTACAAGGGCCGCACCGGCATCTACGAGGTGATGGTCCTGACCGACGAGATCCGCTCGATGACGATCGAGCGCGTCTCGGCCGATGTGATCCGCGCCAAGGCGGTGGAGGAGGGCATGCGCGTGCTTCGCGCGGACGGCCTCGAGAAGGTGCGCCTCGGACTCACATCGATTTCTGAGGTTTCAAGGGTCACGTGATTCGCGGATCTGCCGATAAGGAGAACGATGTTCGACTTCGCTGACGTACTGCTCGACGTCCTCAGGCTCAAGGCCTCCGACCTTCACCTCACGGCGGGCTCGCCCCCGATGGTGCGCGAGAAGGGCCGTCTGCGCCCGCTCGACTACCCGGTCCTGACCCCCCAGCAGACACGGGAGATCATCTACTCGATCCTCACGAACGACCAGCGCAAGCGGCTCGAGAACGACTGGCAGATCGACTTCGCGTACTCGATCCCCGGCCAGGGCCGCTTCCGCGTGAACGCCTACTTCCAGCGCGCCTCGCTCGGTGCCGCATTCCGCCTGATCCCGAACGAGATGCCGGCTCTCGACGACCTTGGGCTGCCGCCCACGCTGCGTGAGTTCGTCAAGAAGCCCCGCGGGTTCGTCCTCGTCACCGGGCCGACCGGCTCAGGCAAGTCCACCACGCTCGCCGCGATGCTCGACCTGATCAACAAGGAGCGGCACGAGCACATCATGACCATCGAGGATCCGATCGAGTTCCTCCACCGTCACCAGAACTGCATCGTGAACCAGCGCGAGCTGGGCTCGGACGCTCAGAGCTTCGCGCTCGGCCTCAAGGCCGCGCTGCGCCAGGACCCGGACGTGATCCTCGTCGGCGAGATGCGCGACCTCGAGACGATCGCCACCGCGCTCACCGCGGCGGAGACCGGCCACCTCGTGTTCGCCACTCTGCACACGCAGGACACGGCGCAGACCGTTGACCGCATCGTGGACGTGTTCCCGCCCGCGCAGCAGCATCAGGTGCGCGTGCAGCTGTCGGTGTCTCTGCAGGGCATCGTCACCCAACAGCTTCTCCCCACCGCGGACGGTCAGGGCCGCGTGTGCGCCACCGAGATCCTGGTGCCCACGCCGGCGGTCCGCAACCTCATCCGCGAGGGGAAGACCCACCAGATCTACTCAGCCCTCCAAACGGGCGGCGCTCACGGCATGCAGACGATGGACGCCTCACTTGCCGACCTCGTGCGCCGTCAGAAGATCACCCGCGAGCTCGCAGAGGCGCGCTCCTCGAGTCCCGAGGAGCTCCGCCGCCTGATGGGCACGGTGCGGGTGGCCTAGCGCGATGTCGACCTTCGCGTTCAAGGCACTCGACCTCACCGGCGCCTCCACGCGGGGCGAGGTGGAGGCCGAGGACAAGCAGTCGGTTGCCGCGCAGCTGCGCGCCAAGGGCCTGATCGTCCTCGACATCGAGGAGCAGAAGCCCACCGACGTCGGCGACATCCTCGGCCGCTTCAAGAAGGTGAAGCCCCACGAGCTCACGGTCGCGACGCGCCAGCTCTCGACGATGATCTCGTCCGGCATGTCGCTCCTGCGCGCGCTCTACGTGCTCGAGGACCAGGCCGAGAACGACAAGCTCAAGGAGTGCTTCCAGGCAGTCCGCAAGGACGTGGAGGCGGGCATCTCCCTGTCCGAGGCGCTGGCGCGCCACCCCGACATCTTCAGCGAGCTCTACATCGCGATGGTGGCCGCGGGCGAGACGGGCGGCATCCTGGAGAGCACCCTGAACCGCGTGGCGGACCAGCTCGAGAAGGACGACTCGCTCCGCCGGCAGGTGAAGGCCGCCATGATGTACCCGACGATGATCGCGAGCTTCGCCGGGCTCGTGATGATCGCGCTCGTGGTCTTCATCGTTCCGGTGTTCGAGGGCGTGTTTAAGGACTTCGGGGGCAAGCTGCCGGCCATCACGCAGGTGACGGTCGACGTCTCTCACTTCGCCACGGGCAGGTGGTACGTCTGCATCGGTCTCGTGTGGGGCACGGTCTGGAGCTTCCGCAAGTGGAAGTCGACCGATAGGGGCCGCGAGCACTGGGACCGCTTCAAGCTGAAGATCCCGTGGAAGATCGGCGACACCGTGCAGAAGATCGCGCTCGCGCGCTTCTCGCGCACGTTCTCCGCCCTCGTGGCGGCTGGCGTCCCGATGCTCGAGGCGATCGACATCACGGGCCGCACCGCGGGCAACAAGGTGGTCGAGAAGGCGATGGTCGCCGTGAAGGATTCGGTCACCGGCGGAGGCACTGTGTCAGCGCCGATGCGCACGGCGCCCGAGGCGTTCCCGACGATGGTCGTGCAGATGCTGGCCGTCGGCGAGGAGACCGGCGCCATGGACACGATGCTGTCGAAGATCGCCGACTTCTACGAGGACGAGGTCGCTGCTGCCGTGAAGGCGCTCACGTCCATCCTCGAGCCGCTGATGATCGTGGTCGTCGGCGCAATGGTCGGCTTCATCGTCATCTCGATGTACATGCCGCTGTTCAAGGTCTACGACGCGATCAAGTAGCGCCGCCGGGAAGGTCCCGGCCCGCCAGGCGGCGAAGCCACGAGGGTGCCCTGCGTCTACCTGCTCCGCTGCAGTGACGGCACGCTGTACTGCGGCTGGACAACCGACCTGGAGCGGCGCCTGGCACAGCACCAGTCGGGCAGGGCCAGCCGCTACACCCGCGCGCGTCGCCCAGTGAGCCTCGCGGTCGAGATCTCAGTGGCGGATCGATCCGCGGCTTTGCGCGAGGAGGCTCGAATCAAACGTCTGCCGCGTGAGGCAAAGCTGGCGCTGATCGCTGACGTTCGAGGGTCCCAGCGGGCCTCAGCGCGGAGCGCGGCGGCCTGA
>DATEPK010000233.1:0-11590 GCA_035273245.1 Thermoleophilaceae bacterium | reverse complement strand
GCTGTCCCGCGGGCGAATATCGGCGCAGGGCCTCGCACCCGTCCATACGCGCAATCTCCGCTGCCAGTCGTTCCGCGATTTCGTCGCATTGCTCCTTAGTCAGCCACGCCGGCATCGGCCCAAGCGTCCCAGACGCAGACCAGGGAGCGCAATGCCTGTCCTTCCGCCAGAGAGGGGGTATCCGGTTCGCTGCCCCTGCTAGCTGACGTCCGGGAGGCGACGCACGACTGCCGTAGATCTGGAGCAGTGGTGAATCAGCTAAGCCCCGCTAACTGCCGCTAGCCGCCGAGCGGAACATCCACCGCATCAGGGCGCGATTCAGGCCGAGGCGAAGATGCCACGAGGGGGATGAACGTGACCAGGACGGCGTCTGACCGGCCAGCCGGTCTTATTGGGGCAGCGAACCGGATACCCCCTTTTCCTCCAAAGCGCTACTCCGCCAGCCCGGCGGCTTCGAGGGCTTCGGCCTTGTTTTGGAACAACTCCCAGCGGACGACCCGACCTCCGTCGAACGTCCACACCTGCGCCCAGCGGCGGTCCCACGGAAGGCCGCTCCCTTTGCCGCGCATTCGCTCATGCACAGTGACGAGGACCTTCGATCCGGCGTCGATGACCTCGTCAGCATCCAGCCGGTACTCCACCCAGGTCCCCCAGTAGTGGCGGGACGCCTTGATCACAGCATCACGCCCGATGTAGACCGGGTCGAGATCAAGAAAGGGAAATGCACGGAGATCCCAGACCACATCCTCGTCGAGCATGGCCCAGAAGGCCTCAGCGCTCTCAATACCTCGATGAACCAGCTCGACGTTGTCCTCCGACATCCCGCACGTAGTATCGAGTAGAGCGCACGGAGGTCAGGAGTTGGCGGGCCATGGCGTGTCCGATCTCACCCCGTCGCCACCTTCTGGCTTGGGTCCCCCCACTGCGATCAGCTCGAGACCATCAGGACCCGCTTCGAATGCCCGTACGACCTCGGGAGCGACGCGAATCACATCCCACTGGCGGATGTCGCGCACTTCATCGTCCAGGCGTATGCGGCCAGAGCCGGCGACCACCACGTACGCCTCCTCCTGCTCGCGGTGACTGTGGCCTCCCGGATTGCGCGTCCCAGGCGTGTACCGCCAGTGACTCACCCCGAGATCACGGGAACCGAGGTGCTTGCGGCTGAAGCGGCCCTCCATTCCCGGCACCCTTCCCTCGGTTGAGTCCTCGATTTCGAGCAGGTTCACGATCGCGTAGTCAGACATGTGTTCTCCTGTAGACCAGAAAGCGTCGACGCTCCGTAGGGTGGAATAGCAGCTCGGAGGACCTGCCGGACGGGCTCCCTCAGCCCTCGCGCAGCAGCTCGGCGAGCACCGCCGCGTTGCTGTGCTCGCTGTGGCGGGCGGCGTAGACGATCGTGAGCGGCCCCTTGCGGGCGCGCTTACGCAACTCGGCGATCTCCTCCTTGTGGGACGAGAGCTCATTGCGGTAGCGCGTGCGGAACTCCTCGAAGCGCTCGGGCACGTGGCCGAACCACTTGCGCAGGTCGTCGCTCGGCGCGAGATCGCGGGCCCACTCGTCGAGCTCGAGCGCTTCGCGCTTGACGCCCCGCGGCCAGAGGTGGTCGATCAGCACCCGGTAGCCGTCGCCCGGCTCGGGCGGGTCGTACGCGCGCTTGGTGCGGACGTCGAGCGCCATCTACACCGAGGGTAAGCGCTCGAAGCGCCCGTGGGCGCCGTCATGCAGCCGCGCCCGCCGCCAGCGCTCGAGCGCCTCGGCGGTCTCCTCGAGGCCTGCCCGCGCGCACAGGAGCACGAGCTCGTGAGCGTCCTTTGACCAGGCGGGCGTCTGAAGCCCCTCGAGTGCGTCCAGTGCGGCCCGCACCTGGGTGAAGGTGAGTCCGGGCGCGTAGCCCGGAAGCCGTGCGTGCCAGCGAAGCGAGGCCCGCTCGAAGCGCTCCGGATCCGTGTCGAGCAGCTCGAGGCAGCTCTCGAGCGCGTCCGGGAGAGGCAGCCGCGCCACGGCCGTCATTCCGCCGGCGGTCGACGGCTGTGCGGTCATGTACGTCATGGCGACTCCTCGCGCTGATATTTTCACACTTCTCTTGTAAAAATAGCACATGCCGCAGTTCCGGGTATCCCCTGGGCATGGATGCCACGGTGCTCGTCAAGGAAGTCGAGGAGGTGCCTTCGCGCTCGGGGAACACTCGCTACGTGATGCGTGACTCGGAGGGAAACGAGTACACGACCTTCCGGCCCCAGATCGGCGCCGATGCGGCGAAATACCGCGGGCGGCGTGCCCACATCACCTACCACGAGGCGCAGCGCGGCAACTTCCACAACGTCTATCTCGACTCGATCGAGCCGGCGCCCGAAGCCGACGAGGAGCCCGGCACCGACACCGACCCGGACGAGGCCGCATGGCGCACTGCCGTGGATGCCGCCCCCTGGCTGCTCGGGGAGAGCGAGCCGCAGAAGGCGGTGCCGCCCGAGCGCTTCTTCAAGAAGCTCAAGCCACTGAAGGACCTGGTGGCCGAGGACATCCGGGAAAGCGCCGACGAGGACGAAGACGAGGAGTGATCAGCGGCGCCACGCGAGGATCTCGTCGAGCGGCTGTGTATTGAGCACGTCGGCGGCCGTTGCCCAGCCGCGCCGCGCGGTCGCGACGGACAGGCCCATGTTCCCGAGGCCGGCGGTGGAGTGGGCATCTGTCGAGCACACGATCTTCACGCCCGCGCGCAGCGCCTCGCGAACGTGTTCGCCGGAGAGGTCGAGGCGGCTCGCCAGGCCGTTCACCTCGACCGCCACACCTTCCTCGAGGGCCACCTCGAACGTGCGCTCCAGGTCGAGAGCGTTCTCCGGACGGTGGTTGATGATCCTGCCCTTCGGATGGCTCAGACAACGAACGTGCGGGTTGCGCAGCGCCTCCTCCACTCGCTTGGTGAGCTCGCGCTGCGGCATCCGCTGGCCGCCGTGCACGCTCGCCTGCACCCAGTCGAGCTCGGCGAGCACGTCGTCCGGAAGGTCGAGGCGGCCGTCCGGCAGGATGTCGCACTCGATCCCGCGCAGCACTCGGAAGGGTGCTAGCTCCTCGTTGGCGGCTGTCACCTCGTCCGCCTGGCGGCGAACGTCGTCCGCGGTGAGCCCGCGCACGGCGCCCACCGCCGGCGTGTGGTCGCAGATCGCGAGGTACTCGTAGCCGCGCTCGCGCGCCGCCCGGCCCATCTCCACCACGCTCGCGCGTCCGTCCGACCAGGTGGAGTGCGTATGGAGATCGCCGCGGATGTCGGACGGCGTGATCAGCGCGGGCGGCTCGCCGCGGAACGGCTCCTCGCGTAGCTCTGGCGGGCACCAGGGGATGCCGAGCAGGTCGTAGACGTCCTCCTCACGCGCGGCGTCCGGCAGCGCCCCCAGCCCCTCCACGTATTCCGCCGTGCCCGTCGCACGCAGGAGCGCCGCGCCGAAGCTCTCCGGAGCCGCCACGCACAGCTCCACCGGGATGCCCTCCACCGTCACCCCTAGCGCGCGGCATCCGTCCTGATCCACGAGCGCGACGATCTGCGGGAGCTCGGCGAAGCGCGCGAGCAGCTGACCCGGATCGTCAGCGGCGCAGACCACCGCCAGCCGCTCGCATGAGTGGCGCCAGCGGCGGGCGTCGCCCGCCACCTCCCCGCCGAGCGCGTCCGCGATGCCGCCCACGAGCTCCCATGCGCGCGTGACCAGCAGACCGCGCGCAGGCCGCTTGTCGGACTCCCGCGCGAGTGCCTCGAGCAGCCGCGCCTCCGTCTTCGGCCCGACGCCCGGCACGCTGCGAAGCCGCCCCGCGGCGGCCGCCTCGCGCAGCTCATCCGCTGTGTGCACGTCCAGCGCGCGGGCAAGCTCGAGCGAACGCTTGGCCCCGAGTCCGAGAAATCGTCCGAGCCCGATGAGGTCGGGCGCCAGCTCCCGTTCGAGCTCGTCCAGCTCGGCGATCTTGCCCGTCTCGACGAGCTCGCGCAGGCGCCCCTCGATCCCGGGCCCGATGCCGCGCAGCTCGCGCACGCGGCCCGAGCGCACGAGCTCTGCCACGGGCACGGCCACCGCGCGGATCGTGTCCGCGGCGCGACGATAAGCGCGTGCGGTGTACGGGTTCGCGTCCGCCAGCTCGAGCAGCGACGCGAACGCTTCGAGCCGGTCGGCGACTTCGCGGTTCTCCACCCGCGTAGTGTGCGTCATGCCTCGTCAACCGCCGATGTCGACTGCTGACATCGATGTCACGCCCCATACCACAAAGCGATAGGCAGTCCGGACCTCGGGCACAGAAGAGACAGGGCTTTGGACCGAGGCGAACGCCCCAAGCCGGCGCAGCGGTCCAGCCCGAAGAGAGCACGTCGAAGAGACGAAGTCGGCCTCACGCAGACTGGACGCGGATCTTCTGCCCACCCTCGATTGAGGAGGATCCCTTGCCCACACAGACGATCGAACAGCGCCGCCGCGCGCCTACCGCGGCACGCCATGAGCGCCACCCGAGCGGACGCGCCCGCTGCGACGCCGCCGCCAAGGAGACCTCCGAGGCGGCCCTCTTTGCCCGCTACCGCCACAACGGGGATTTTGCGGCGCGAAGCGAGCTGATCGAGCGCTTCCTGCCGCTGGCGCGACGCCTGGCGGCGCGCTATCAGGGCGGCGGCGAGCCGCTCGACGACCTTGCCCAGGTGGCGAGCCTCGGCCTGGTGAAGGCCGTCGACGGGTTCGACCCAAGTCGCGGCCTGCGCTTCTCGAGCTACGCGGTGCCCACGATCCTCGGCGAGCTGAGGCGGCACTTCCGCAACACCACCTGGTCGATCCACGTGCCGCGCGGGATCCAGGAGCGCACGCTGCGCGTGAACGACGCCGTGGATTACCTCGCCACGCGGCTCGGCCACTCGCCCTCGCCGCAGGTGGTGGCGGACGAGGTGGGCATGACCGTGGAAGAGGTGCTCGAAGCGATGGAGGCCCGCGCCGCGCACGAGACCGCGTCGCTCGACTCGCCGGTGGGCTGGGCGGACGACACCACAGTCACGCTCGGCGACTCCCTCGGCCGCGAGGACACCCGCTACGAGCTCGTGGAGGACAGCATGGCGGTGAACCGCGTGCTGCGAACGCTCCCTGAGCGCCAGCGGCTCATCCTGCACCTGCGCTTCGCCGAGGACCTCACACAGCGGGAAATCGCCGAGCGCACAGGGATCTCACAGATGCACGTGTCGCGGCTCATCCGCCAGGCGCTCGAGGATGTACGCGAGCGGGCGCTCTAGGCCGCGCGGAGGTAGATCGGGTTGGAGACGATCCACGTGCGCGGCCTGCCGAGCGTCCGGAGCTCCGCCTCCACGCGGTACACGCCGGGACGGTCGGCCTCGGTGCTGAAAGCCGAACCGCGGGCGCGTTCGATCTCCTCGCCGTCCCTGATCACCCGGAGCTCGGCGGCGAACGGCAGACGGATCCGCAGGGTCCAGGCGCCGGCGCTCGCCTCGCCACCCATCGGCAGGAATCCATCCGGCCCCTCCGCGTAATAGCGAAAGCCGCGCGTTCCCGCGAGCGAGTCGCGCCCGAGGTAGCAGCGTCCGGCGCGGAGCGCACCGAACACGAGCGCGCGATCTCTCTCGAACTCTCCGCTCGGCGCCTCCTCGCACAGCACGTGGGTGCGCAGCATGCGGAAGAAACGTGCGTTGCGGAGCGGCGAGAGCACCCGCCCCACTGGGGCGGGCTGGCCGTCCTCCTGCGCCCCGAGGCCGCCGATCGCCACCACGCGGCGACTGCGGCAGAGCCTGTCCCAGTCCGCCATGTTGCGCCCGGGCGGACGGACGATCGCCTCGTCCGGCCGGCTGATGAAGGCGGCGAGCTCGCGCGGCCCGCGGCAATGCTCGGCCATGTCAGCCACGAGGCTCCAGAGCTCCACGCCGGTCACCGAGCTCTCGTCGAGATCGGACGGCAGCGGATGTGCCGGGAAGCTCAGCGGGTTGCACTTGTCGAAGACGACGACTCGATCCTTCGCCTTCGTCACTTCCTCGCCCACGAGCACCAGCACGCCGTGATGCCAGCCTTCATAGCCCTCGTCGCGCGCCTTCAGCGTGTCGCGGTCGGTGAGGAGCACGGCGTCCGCCTCGGCGTCAGCCGCCGCCTCCACGAGCTCGGGCACGGTGGCGGTTCCGCCTGAAAATGCCGATCGCACATGCACCACGGCCGCGATGTCGTGCGGCGTCAGCGTGGCGTGCATGCGGGATCAATACCCCGCACGTGCACCTCTGCTCCAGGAGCGGGTCATTCGTCTGACCCGCAGCCGCCCACTGCGGATCCCTCGGCCTCGCGATAGGGCCGCCCGGCGGTCGCGCCGTGCACCTCGCCGAACTCCCGCGGCGGCTCGCCGTGCAGGCGCCAGGTGCCGTCCGGCAGCCGCTCCACCTCCCCACTGCGCCTGAGCGAGGAGAGCGCGGTGGTCACGGACGGGCGCTGCGCGCCCACCACCCCCGCAAGCAGCTGGTGGGTGACCCGGATCGGCACCGTCACTCCGCTGGGGCCGACCCGACCCCAGCGATCGGCGAAGTGCCAGAGAACGACGAGCAGGCGAGTCTCGATGCGCTTCAGATGGCATACGGCGAGGTGGAAGCTCAGCCAGCGGGAGCGGACCATCACGCGGTCGACGATCGCGCTCACCACCTCCGGGTAGCGCGCCATCGTGTTCATGAACCGCCGGTCGAGCACCGCGACCCTCACCGTGTCCACCACCGTCCAGTGCGACTCGAGCGGCACCGACGAATGCGCGGCGATCGTGACCCAGGGCCTGAGGATGTCGCCCGGGCCAAGCAGCTCCGCACAGGTCCGGTTGCCCACCTGGACTTCGCGCGCCAGCAGGCCGTCCAGGATCAATAGGCCGAGGTGCCCCGCGCTTTCCGGATAGTCGCAGTCGCCCCGCCACTCGCCGGGCTCGAGCATGTCGACGCGAGCTACGGCCGCGGCTCTGGCAAGAGCCTCGGACTCTGGGTCGAGCGTCTCCGCGAGCTCCGGGTCCAAGTCGAGCACGCGCACAACTTCACCCGTTCGTGGCATACCGCCAGATTGCTACCCCGACCTTGCCAGACCTACTCCCCTTAAGAAAGCTCTAGTGGTGGCGGTTCGTGCCGCACCATGTCGGCCACGAGCGCCGACCAGGCGAAGTCCCGCGCCCCCATTCCGCGCCCGCTGTAGGGGTCGTAGTACTCGCGCAGGCCCTCGCGCTCCACCACCGCTGCGATCCGCTCGACCAGCTCCTCCGCCTTCTCGCTGTAGCCGAGCCGCAGCAGGCCGGCCCACAGAAGCCACGCGGAGTTGATCCAGGTCGGCCCGCGCCAGTAGCGGCGCAGCCCAAGGAACGTGTCCTTGCGCGAGAAGGCGGGCTCATCGGCGGCGACCGACGCCGGCGCGACGGGCAGCCAGAAGCGCCTCTCGTCCAGGAGGTGCTCCTCCACCATGCGCCGCCCGATCGCCTCCGGCAAGTCCGGCAGCGCAAGCGGCGACAGCGCCGCCCAGGTGACCGGCACGTGCCCGCTCACCGGCGGCCACGCCTCGTCGCGGAAGAGGCCGGCGCGCTCGTCCCACAGCCTGTCCACAAGCGCCGGCGTGACGGATTCGCGCCCGAGCGCAAGCCGCGAGAGCGCGTGCAGCACGTTCGTCATCGTCCCGCAGAGAATCGGTCCGCCCGCAGCGCGCACGCGCCTGATGTCGAAGCCGAGCCGGCGATTGCGCTGCACGAGCAGCGGGAAGAGCGGGAGCCCGTGGGCCCGGCGGCCCCACACCGGGTCGAACTGGGGCGAGGCGTCGAGCCCGGTCTCATCCGGCTGGAGGACCCACAGGAGGCCATCGCCGTCGAGGTCGCGATCGCGCTCCACCCAGTCGTGGTGGGCCGCGATCGCTGGGACCTCGGCGGGATCGCCCACGGCGAGGCGCCAGGCATAGGCCAAGAGCGGCGGCTGGATGGTGCGCGTCATGAAATCCCCCCGCGAGCGCACGTTGTAGAAGAGGAAGCGCTTCCAGCTCACGGGCCGCTTCCAGAAGATGGTGTGGCCGATGAAGCCGTCGGGCTCCGCAGCGCTGAGCAGCGTCTCGAGCTCTGCGCGCGAGCGAGCGGGGTCGAAGTGACGCCAGGCGATCGCTGCGAAGCACGAGTCCCAGTACCACTGCCACGGATAGCGGCCGGGGCTCGGCTCGGTGTAGGCGAAGCGCACGCCGCTGCGCTCGCCCTCGCGCCAGTTGCCTTCCAGCACGGCGCGCGCGATCTCCTGCACGCGCTCGGCGCGCTCCACTCCCGTGTGTGCGGCGACCTCCACGTCGGCAGGCTGCCCTCGCACCCGAGCGCGAAAACCCGCGCTGTCCGCGCGCCTAGAAGATCTGTCCGCCACGGGACTGGATGTTGTGTGGTCTGGGTATTGAAGTAGCTGGTCTCGTGCGCCCGCGACCCCAACCCTCGCACGGGTCCCAGATGTCCCCCCATTACCCCCAGTCCGAGTTCCGCCACGCGGCGGTTTTCTATGACGGCGACGCCTCGTACGTCGACCGCCTCGTGCCGTTCATTCGCGGCGGCCTGGAGGTGGGCGAGCCGGTGCTCGTGATGGTGCCCGGGCCGAAGCTCGACCTGCTTCGCGACGCGCTGGGGGACCAGGCGACTGAAGTGCGCTTCGCCGACATGCTCGAGGTGGGCTCGAACCCGGCCCGAATCATCCCCGCCTGGGGAGACTTCGCGGCCGCCCACGCCGGGTCCGGGCGCAGGACGCGCGGCGTCGGCGAGCCGATCTGGTCCGGCCGGACGGCGGCCGAGCTCGTGGAGTGCCAGCGCCACGAGGCGCTGATCAACGTCGCTTTCGAGGGCGCGGCCGCGATGGACCTCGTGTGCCCGTACGACGAGAACGCGCTCGAGCCGGAGGTGCTCGAGGAGGCGCGGCGCAGCCACCCGGTCACTCTCGACGCGTGCGGCACATTCCACGACTGCTCGACGTACGTCGGCACACGGACCATCGCGAAGCCATTCGCGCGCCCGCTGCCGGACGTGCCGCCCGGCGCCGCCCGCCTCGAGTTCGACCCTTCCGGTCTGCCTGCCGTGCGCGTGTTCGTGGCGGCGCATGCGGCTGCCGCGGGGCTCAGCGCGGAGCGCTGCGAGGACCTTGCGCTTGCGCTCAACGAGCTCGCCACCAACAGCATCCGCCACGGCGGCGGCAGCGGCTCGCTCAGCATCTGGACCGATCACGAGGCCGTTGTGGCCGAAGTGCGCGATCGCGGGCAGATCGACCGGCCGCTCGCGGGACGCGAGCAGCCCGCGCCGGGGCAGGTTGGCGGCCATGGCCTCTGGCTCGTGAACCAGCTCTGCGATCTCATGCAGATGCGCACCTTCTCCACGGGCAGCGTGGTGCGGGTGCACATGCGCCGCGCCTAATCTAGGGCGCCGCCACTCCCACACGCGTTCCGAGGATGCGGCCGGACGGCAGCTGCACGAACGTCTCGGACACGTTGTTCAGCTCGTCCGACTCCACGATCCGGTTGAACGGGTCCGCCACCTGCACGTAGGCGAAGCGGCCGCGCAGGCCGGTCACGTCGATGTACTGCTCGGGATACGTGTAGGGGTAGATGTCCGACCAGCCGGCCGAGGTGCCGAGAGTGACGCGGCGCTGCCTCGGGTTCTGGCTGCACGCCGGATACACCGCATGGCTGGGCGAGTGCCCGGACGGGTGCGTGCGGGCCAGGTCCCGGAAGCAGTAGAAGAGCTTCGGGCCGAAGCGGATCAGCTTCACCGCCCTGTCCTCGCCGTCGAGCGACCACAGCTGGAACCGGGCGGCGCCGCGGAACTTCCAGTAGCTGAAGTTGGGATAGGTGAAGCCGTAACGGCGGCCGGACACGAACTTGAAGCCGAGCAGGGCCTTCGAAGGGATGAAGGCGCGCGTGCCGTTCACCCGGTAGATCACCTGCGTGACGCTCATCGAGCGCGAGCTGCGGCGGTGGCCGCGCAACTCGAGCGGGCCGGCGCCGTGATTGTTGATCGAGCTGGACGCCCGCAACAGCACCCGCCCTCGCTCGCTCTTTCGGTCGATCACGAGGTCATACGGGGCCGACATCACGAGATCGGGGCAGCGCAGCTCCTCGAGCGGGTTCTGGCACACGCTGGTCGGTGGTGTGGTCTGACCCGTGCCCGTGCCCGAGCCCAACGCCAGCGTGGCCAGCACGACCGCCAGAGCCAGAGCCCGCCTCATTCGACGAGGTCGCTGGCTGCGCCGACGATCGTGTCGGTGTCGATCCCGAACGCGCGGTAGAGGTCAGGGACATCGCCGGACTGGCCGAAGTCATCGACGCCGAGTGCGGCGATCGGCACCTGCCTGATCGCGGAGAGGAAGCTCAGCGTGTGCGGATGGCCGTCCAGCACGCTGACGATCGGAGCGGCGCGCTCGGCGGGGAAGAGCTCGTCGAGGATCGCGTCGTCTCCCTCGCCCAGTCCCTGCCGGGCCTGCAGCGCGCGGAAGACGAGGTCGGCGGACGTCAGGCACACGACGTCGCACGCGATGCCCGCGGCCTCGAGCTCATCGGCCGCGGCGATCACCTCGGGCATGATCGCCCCCGCGCCCACGAGCGACACCTGTGGCCGCGCGCCGGCTCTGCGGAGCGGATAGCCGCCGGCCAGCGCGAGCCTGCGGCGCCGCTCGTCCGGCTCGCCGGCCAGCGCCTGGTCGACGGGCCTCGTGCTGAGGCGGAAGTAGGACGAGCTGCCGCCCGGCTTTCCAAGGAGCGACAGCGCGTGCAGCAGCGTCCACTCGAGATCCTTGCCGAAGGCGGGCTCCCAAGCGATGCAGCGCGGCTGCTCGAGGCCCACCGACGGGGTGGTGATCGACTGGTGAGCGCCGCCCTCCGGCGCGAGCGTGACACCTGAGGGCGTGCCGATCAGGATCGACTGCGCGCCCGCGTACATGCCGAACGACCATGGCTCGAGCGCGCGGTTCACGAACGGGTCGTACAGCGTGCCGATCGGCAAGAGCGCCTGCCCGTCGCGCGACCAGGTGAGGCCGAGCTCGCCGAGCAGCCCAACCAGGTTGCCCTCCGCGATGCCGAGCTCGATGTGCTGCCCGTGCTCCGACTCGCGCCAGCGTACGAGCGTGTCCGTGTCGTCGGCGAACCAGTCGATGCGCTCGCCGAGCTGCCACACCCCCACGCGGTTGATCCAGCCGCCGAGGTTGGTGGAGGACGCGACGTCGGGGCTGACCGTGACCACGTGGGCGGCCACCTCCGGCGCCTCGTGCGCGAGGTCCACGAAGAAGCGGCCGAACGCCTGCTGCGTCGACTCCTTGCCCACGTGCGTGCGCCCCATCTCGGGCGGCACTGCCGGCGCCCGCGCGAGCTCCACCGCGGGCCGCTCGAGGCGCTCGGCCGCCTCGCGGCACAGCCGCGCCTCCGGGCTGTCCGGACTGAACTCGGCCCACGGGTCCCGCGGATCGGCGCCGAGGTCGGCCGCGCGCACACGGGAGCGGTCTCGACGCAGCAGGCGTTCGGGCGCTTCTTCGTCGACCTCGCGCACACCGCGCCGGAGGTGGCGGCGCGGGTGGTGACGGTCAGCCCCGACGTGGCGTCGTCGACGAACCTGGGCG
>DATEPK010000232.1:0-8480 GCA_035273245.1 Thermoleophilaceae bacterium | reverse complement strand
CCTGCTCGATGATCTCGCGCAGCGGCACGTCCTTGTGGTGCGGGCCGCCGTAGTTGCCCCAGCAGACGTGGAACCGCACCTTCTCCGGCGGGATGCCCTCGAGCCCGTGGTTGAGGGCCTCGATCGCGAGGGGCAGGTGCGTGTGCCAGTCGCCCACGCTGCTGCCGACCGAGCGGCAGTGCGCAGCCATCGCGCAGTCGGGCGAGTCGATCTGCAGGTTGAAGCCGGCGTCGACGATCGCGTTGTACTCGTAGGAGAGAGCGTCGGCCAGGGCCTCCAGGTACTTCTCGTGAGAGCCGTAATGCTGATCCGGATAGTTGAACGCGATCTGCCCGGGGCTCACCGCCCCCATGAAGGCGTCCGAGGGATCGCTGTCGCCCAGCGCGTTCTTCAGACGCTCGATGTCGCGGTGCACCGCGTCCTTGTCCTTCAGCGTGACCTCGTCGACGCAGTTGGAGAACACCACGTGCGCCATCGAGTCCGTGGCGAACAGGCGCATCGCGAGCTCGGGGAAGTCCGCCACGTCATCGGCTTGGAACTCCGAACGTCCCTCGAAGCCGGTGAAGCGGTCGCCCACGTAGGTGCTGAAGCCGGTCTTCGACAGCTCGCCGTCGCTCACCACGTCGATGCCGGCCTCGCGCTGCTTCTGGACCACCTCGGTCACGGCCGAGTCGAGCCGCTCATCGAGCTGCGCCTCGTCGACGTCCTGCCCGTCCATCCGCCGCCAGATCATGTCCGCCAGATCGTCCGGACGCGGGAGGCTCCCGGCGTGCGTCGTGCGGATGCGGCCATTGCTCGAAGCCATCTAGAAGTCCTCCACGAGTCGCTCTTGTACGCTGACGCTTTACAGCGTGGTGCGGAAATTTGTAGCAGAATGCATATTCGGCTGGCAAGGCGTACACCACCACTTGACACTCAGCGTCATGTCCGCATATGCTGCCCGCCGCATGGCCGACGGGACTGTGGTGATCGTGGGAGGCACTGCCGGGCTCGGCCGTGAGCTCGCTGCGAGCTACGCCGGAAATGGCCGCCAGGTGGTGGTCACCGGCCGCGACGCCGCACGCGCGGACGCAGCGGCGAAGGAGATCGGCGGCAACACCTCCGGAGTGGCCTTCGACCTCGCCGAGCCGCACGACATCAAGGGCGCGCTCAGCGAAGTGGGATCGGTGGACCACATCGTGCTGTCCGCGATCGAGCGCGACGTGAACAGCGTGCGCGAGTACGACATCGAGAAGGCGATCAGGCTCGCCACGCTCAAGCTCGTTGGCTACACCGAGGTCATCCACTGCCTCTGCGACAAGCTTCACGACGACTCCTCGGTGCTGCTCTTCGGCGGGCTCGCGAAGGAGCGTCCCTACCCCGGCTCCACCACCGTCACGAGCGTGAACGGCGCGGTGGAGACGATGGTGCGCACGCTCGCGCTCGAGCTCGCGCCCGTTCGAGTGAACGCGCTGCACCCCGGCATCGTCGGCGACAGCCCCTACTGGGAGGGCAACGAGCAGATGCTCGCGGCGGTGAAGGAGCGCACACCCACCAAGCGCCACGTGACCATGGCGGACGTGACGAACGCCGCGCGCTTCCTGCTCGAGAACCCGGCCGTGAACGGCGTGAATCTGCCGCTCGACGGCGGCTGGGTGATGATGTAGCCGCTAGGGCGGGTCGGGCCAGTTCTCGCCGAGCCTAACTCCGTGGCTGAAGCATTTGGGTGGTATGGGCCCCCGAATCCTTCAGTCAACACCCTCGCTCGGGGGCGGGCGGCACGTGCGCGCTGCGCCGCCGCGCCGGCACCGTGTCATCTAGGTGTTCCCTGGCAACAGCCAGTTGGAATCGTGTACTCGAAGGAGCGCAGCCAGCGCCTAGGTGCTGCGCTGGCGCGCCCAGGCGTCGATGCCCACCGCGAGCAGCATGATCACGCCGAGCGTGATCTGCTCGTACAGCGGGTTCAGGCCGAGCAGGTCGTAGCCGTTCCCGATGAGGGCGATGAAGAGCACGCCCACGACGGTTCGCCACACGGCGCCCTCGCCGCCGAGGATGCTCGTGCCGCCGACCACGATGCCGGCGAGCACGGTGAACGTGAGCGACTCGCCGTTGCCGGCCTGCGCGCTGAGCACGCGCGAGGCGTCGATCACCCCGGCGAGCGCCGCGGCCGCGCCACTCAGCATGAAGCTCACCACGCGCACGCGGTTCACGTTCACGCCGGCTAGCCGGGCCGCCTCGGCATTGCCACCGGCGGCGTACATGTAGCGGCCAACGGTCGTGCGCGCGAGGAACAGCCCGAGCACCAGGATGGCCGCGAGCATGATCCAGATCGACGTCTTCACCGTGAGGAACTCGGTGTGGGTGAGGTTGCCGAAGCCCGGATGCGTGAACAGCACCACCAGGTTGCCGTGCGTGATGAGGCTGCCGATGCCGGCGATCACAAACGACATCGCGAGTGTGGCGATCAGCGCGCTGATCCGGAAATACGTGGCGACGATGCCGTTGGCGATGCCCACGACGAAGCCCACGAGGACGCCGATCAGGATCGCCGGCGCCGGCGCCATGTGCTGGGCGAGCTCGGCCGACACCACTCCGGCCAGCGCGTACACCGCGCCCACCGACAGGTCGATCCCGCCTGCCACGAGCACGAGCGTTCCTGCCGCGGCGATGATCAGGGTGGCCGCGTTCTGGTCGAGGATGTTGAGCAGGTTGACCTTGGTGGCGAACGACGAGCTCGAGATCGTCAGCACGATGAAGAGAACGACGAACGGGATGACGATCCCCGCGCTCCGCAGCCGTCCGCTCGCCCAGTCGGGTAGCTCGGGCCTGCGCATCGCCGGCTCGCGCGGCGCGGCGGTCTCGGGGCTGCCCGTCATGCCGCGACCTCCCGCTCCGCGAACGCCGCCGCCAGAATGGCCGACTCGCTCATCTCCTCCTGGCCGAGCTCGGTGACCACGCGGCCCGCCCGCATCACGAGCACGCGATGCGCGAGGCCGAGCAGCTCCTCGATCTCAGACGAGATGAGCAGCACGCCCACGCCTCGTCCTGCAAGCGACACGAGCAGGTCATAGATCGCGCGCTTGGCGCCCACGTCCACTCCGCGCGTGGGCTCGTCCGCGATCAGCACACTCGGGCTGCACATGAGCATCCGGGCGAACAGGACCTTCTGCTGGTTGCCGCCCGAGAGCGACGCCACGGGCGCGTCGGTGTCGCCCTTGAGCGCCCAGCCCTCGAGCACCCGCCCGGCGGCAGCGCGCTCGGCGCGGCGGTTCACCACCCCGCCGCGGCTCACGCCTCGCAGGCTCGACAGGCTCACGTTCTCGATCACCGAGCGGCCGAACACGAGTCCCTGTTCCTTGCGCGACTCGGGCAGCATCGCGAGCCCGCGGCGCAGGCTCGCGCCGGGACCGCCGCCAAGCTCACCGGCGTCCGCGAGCTCTACGGTCCCGGCCGTGCGGGGATCCGCGCCGAAGATCGCGCGCGCGAGCTCCGTGCGCCCGGCGCCGATCAGGCCGGCCACGCCAAGGATCTCGCCGGCACGCAGATCGAATGACACGCCGAGCACGCCGGGCGCGTGTACGTCGCGCACGGAAAGCGCGACCGGCGCCTCGGCCGCGACCTGCGGCCGTGCGGGAAACGCGGCACCGAGCGGCCGGCCGAGCATCCCCTGGATCAGCGAGTCCTCCGTCTCCTGGGACGCGGCGGTCGTCCGGACGAGCTGGCCGTCGCGCAGGATGGTCACGCGGTCGGCGAGCTGGAGCACCTCGCGCAGGAAGTGGGTCACGAGCAGAATCGTCTTCCCGGAGCGCGCGAGCGAGCGGATGATCTCGTGGAGCCGCTCGACGTCCGGCCCGCCGAGCGCGGCCGACGGCTCGTCCATCACGATCAGGTCGGTGTCTCGGGAGAGTGCGCGCAGGATCTCCACCTGCTGCTGCTCGGCGGTGCGCAGCCGCCCTGCCGAGCGCTCGGCGGGAAGTGCGAAGCCGGCGGACGCGGCGAGGTCGTCGTAGCGCTTGCGCAGCGCACGCCGCGTGACCCAGCCGGCGCGCCGCGGCTCGGCGCCCAGGAACACGTTCTCGGCCACCGATAGCTGTGGCACGATCGAGAGCTCCTGGGCGATGGCCGCGATTCCGCTCGCCAGCGCCTCGCGCGGCGAGCGGAATGTGACGGGCTCACCCCGAACCAGAAGGCGTCCGTCGTCGGGCTGAAGCGCGCCCGACACGATCTTCCCGAGCGTGGACTTGCCCGCGCCGTTCTCCCCGACGAGCGCGTGGATCGATCCACGCTCGATCTTCAGCGAAATCCCGTTGAGAGCAAGGACGCCTCCAAAGCGCTTGGAGACGCCCTCGAGCTCAACATGGGTGTTCGGATCTACCCCGGCCACTCAGCAGTGAACTGCTTGACGTTGGCCTTGGTCACGATGCCGCCGTTGGGAAGCTGCGCCACCGGATCCACGCCGCCGCTGACCGTTCCGTTCTGGACGGCCTTCACGGCCGCCTGGGTGGCCAGCCGGCCCTCGCTCGCCGGCAGCTGCGCGACGTCGCCATACCACGCGCCCGACGCCACGCCCTGCAGCGCCGCGGCGCTGGCGCCGTAGCCAACCAGGATGACCTTCTTCTTGCCAACAGCCTGCACCGCGCCCTCGATGCCCTGGTCCGACCCCACGATCAGGTTGATCTCGGGGTGCGCCTGGAGCATGTTCTGCGTGGCGGCGAGGCCCTTGGCGGCCGTGAAGAAGCTCTCACCCTGGGCGACGACCTTGACGCCCTTGCCGGCAATGGCCTTCTGGAACGCCTGGTTGATCGCGACGTCGAGAGCCGACGCCTTGATGTCGTACAGGTAGCCCACGTTGCACGGGTTCAGGTTCTTCGACTGGCACGCCTGCACGACGAGGTTGCCGAGCTTGCGGCCGATCTCCGTCGGCACGAACACGACGTTCCCTGACATGCCCTTCACCTGCGGCTGGTCCGTGCTCAGGTCCTTGCCGAGGATCTGGTCCATGTTCACGACCTTGATCCCCTTGCCGATCGCGTCCTGCACGCCGCTGATTAGGCCGGTGCCGAAGATCGGCTGGACGATGATCGCGTTGTACTTACCGGAGGCGGTCGCGTTCTGCAGCTGCGCGAACTGCGCCTTGGGGTCATTGTTCGCGTCCAGGACGGTGAGCGAGCTGCCCGTCTGGTGCGCGATGGCCTGCGCGGCCGCGAGCATCGGCGCGTCGTAGCTGTTCGCCACCGCGAACGACAGGTAGGCGATCTTCGCCTGCTTCTTTGCGCCGCCGGACGTGCTCGAGCCGGTGCTTGAGCTGCTCGACGAGCCACAGGCGACGACGAGCAGAGCAGTAGCCAGCACGGCCCCGGCGGCAACCAGGGTCCGTTTCACTTGACGACTCCCTCCTTCCGCGCACGAGTCCCGTCGCGCGGGCAGATCATGGGGCTCCCAGTGTCCACCATGCGTTCAGTAATGGTAAACAGATTGGCGGCTCTGGGTCAAGCCTTGCTTCATCTCTGTTTAGTGCGGCTTGACCCCCTGGAGGGAGTATGGAGTCGGAGTAGGGAGGGTGGTCGTCCGCGCCGCGGCGCCTCGCTGCGAATCGCTTACCGCAGCAATAAGGGATCGGCCCGGGTGTGACGGCAACCCTGATGCCGCTCTTTATTGCTGCAGTAGACGCGCCGACCTACCCGCAGCGCACCGCGGAGAGCGCTCTCCCTACTCCCACTCCCTACTCCCGCATGTTCACGGCCCACACGTTCACCGGCTCGATCGTCACCACCACGCGGCTCTCCCCCGGTCCGTCGTGCTCCCGCAGGTCCGCGCCGCCGTACTTTGCGGCGAGCTTGTCGGCGAAGACGTAATCGGGGTCGGGCTCGACCCGTGCGTTGCCCTTCACCGCGAGGTAGCGGTAGGGGTTCGTGACGTCGAGGATGAACAGGTTGCACTCGGGCCGGGCGGAGAGATTCTTCGTCTTGAGCCGCGAGTCGTTCAGGGACGACTTGAGCTCGCCCTCGTCGTGCAGGAACCAGATCTCGCTCAGCTGGGGATAGCCGTCGGCGCCCAGAGTGGCGAGCGTCGCGAACTCGGCGTCGAGCAGATCGCGGTGCGTGGATGGGAAGTCGGTCATTCAGTCGATCCTCCGTCTCGCAGTTGTGTGAGCCAGCCTTCGCTCGCCTCCGAAACGCGCGGCTCGATCCCAAGCTCACGCAGTAGAGCCGAGGCGTCCTGCACCTCGTGCACTCGCCGGGCGGCATGCCTGCGGCTGCCGGTCTCGAGCCGCTCGAGCAGAGCAGCGTCGGCCCCGGCGAGCACAGCCGCGATCTCCTCCCGCAGCCACTCCTCGCAGCCGGCGGCCGCAGCCGCGCTCAGCGCCTCGATCGCCGCGGCCGCGATCCCCTTCATGAACACGCTGCGCAGCAGCTTCCGCACCGCCGCCTGACCCGGTTCGGGGCCGACCACCTCCACCGGCATGCCGAGCGCGCCGATCGTCTCGGCAAAGCGCTCGGCCCCGCTGCCGGACACGAGCGCCGGCGTACGCAGGCCACGGCCCGGCACCGGAGCCATCAGCGCCACGTCCGCGAACAGCGCCCCGCTCGGCTCGACGACGGCCGCCAGCTCGCGCTTTAGCGGAGCGCCGGCGGAGTTGAGGTCGCCGTAGAGCTGCCCCGCAGAGAGCGAATCGGCCACCGAGCGCGCCACGTCGGCCGCGACCTCGGCTGCGTTCACGCTCATCACCACGTCCGCGCCGGCCACAGCGGCCTCAGCGGAATCCGCGCGCGGCAAGCCCTCACCCGCGCCGGTGCGCGGATCGAACCCGACAACGCGGGCGCCCGCGTCCGCGAGGTCAGCGGCTATCGCGGCGCCCGCCTCGCCGAGACCCAGCACGGCGACGGTGGGCGCGTGGCTCAGCCCCAGACCTCCTCGGCGGTCTCCACGACGAGGCGCAGCTTGGCGGCCTGGTCCTCATGCGTGAGCCTGTTGCCTTCGACCGTGGACGAGAAGCCGCACTGCGGCGACAGGCAGAGCTGGTCGACGTCGACGTACTGCGACGCCTCCTCGATCCGGCGCTTGAGCATGTCCTTGTCCTCGAGCTCCGGCCGCTTCGTGGTGATCAGCCCGAGCACGACCATCTTCCCCTTCGGCACGAAGCGCAGCGGCTCGAACGTGCCGGAGCGCTCGTCGTCGTACTCGAGGAAGAAGCCGTCCACCTGCAGGTTGTTGAAGAGCGCCTCGGCCACGAAGTCGTAGCCGCCCTCAGCCACCCACATGGACTGGTTGTTGCCGCGGCACATGTGCGTGGTGATCGCGAGATCGTCGGGACGATCCCCGATCGCGCGGTTGATGTTCTCGATGTACTGCTCGTGCAGGTGGTCGGGATCGCCGCCGATCTCGAGGATGTGCTCGCGCTGCGCCGGATCGTTGATGTAGGCGAGGCTCGTGTCGTCGAGCTGGAGGTAGCGGCAGCCCATGTCGTACAGGCGATGCATCTCGTCGCTGTACGCCTTGGTGAGGTCAGACCAGAAGTCCTCCATGTTCGGATAGACGTCGCGGTCGATCGCGGAGTTGCCGCCGCGGTAGTGCACCATGCTTGGCGAGGGGATGGTGAGCTTCGGCACGCTGCCGTCCGCGGTGTCGCGCAGGAACTCGAACGCGTCGCCGAAGATCGTCTCCTTCAGCTCCACCTTCCCATCCACGCACATGGCCGGCGGCGCGTAGTCGTATTCGCCCTTCTCGTCCTTGAAATGCACGTGGATGCTCTCGCCCTGCACCTGGGACACGCCGCCCAGCGAGTAGATGAAGTCCATGTGCCACGAGTGGCGGCGGAACTCCCCGTCGGTGGCGTCCTTGAGGCCGACGTCCTGCTGCATCTTCACGACCTCGCGGATCGCGTCGTTCTCGATCTCGCGCAGCTCGTCGTCGCCGATCTTTCCGGCCTTGTGGTCCTCGCGCGCCTGCAGCAGTCGCTGCGGACGGAGCAGGCTGCCGACGTGGTCGGCTCGGAACGGTGGCTTGGTACGTGCTGACATGGCGGGCCTCTCCCCTCGGAGTTGCTAAAGGCGTTGCATACAGATTTGCGTTGAGTCCTCGGCCGGAACCCCTGAACCAAGCGTGCCGGCGAACATCTTTTACCTTACCTGCATACAGCGGAGCGGCTCGGAGACAGACACAATGATGCCGCGATGGAGGTTGTCTCTCTAGGGAGCGGGGCCGAGCTCGAGGCGCGCTTCGTGCCGAGCGCCGGGATGGTGGGCTGCTCGCTGCGCCACGGCGGAGTGGAGCTGCTCGGGCAGCGCCGCGGTCTCGACCGCTACATCTCCGACCGGAAGACCATGGGGATTCCGCTGCTCTACCCGTGGGCCAACCGGCTCTCGGCCGAGCGCTTCGAGGTGGCGGGCCGGGAGGTGGTGCTCGATGCCGAGCCGCCTGCCGCCACGCCGACGAGGGATCCGAATGGCCTGCCGATGCACGGCCTGCTGGCGGCCGACTCGGGCTGGCGTGTGGAGAGC
>DATEPK010000231.1:0-5115 GCA_035273245.1 Thermoleophilaceae bacterium | reverse complement strand
CCGGCACGCCCTCAGCGTCCCGATCGTCGCCGAGACCGACCTCGAGACTGTGGTGGCCACGCTCGAGGCCGAGCGGCCGGACGTGTGCGTGGTGGACTCGGTTCAGACGCTCTATGCGAACGGGATGACGGGCGCGCCGGGATCGGTCGGCCAGGTCCGCGAGGTGGCCGGCACGCTCATGCGCGTGGCGAAGGAACGCGGCATCGCGGTGATCCTCGTCGGCCACGTGACGAAGGAGGGCGCGCTGGCTGGCCCGCGCGTGCTCGAGCACCTCGTGGACTGCATGCTCCAGTTTGAGGGCGAGCGCGAGCGCACCTACCGGACGCTGCGCGCGCTCAAGAACCGCTTCGGGTCCACCAACGAGGTGGGCGTGTTCGAGATGCGTGAGAGCGGTCTCGAGGAGGTGGCGGACGCATCGTCGCGGTTCGTGGCAGAGGCCACGCGCGCGCCGGGGTCGGTGGTGCTGTGCGCGATGGAGGGTTCCCGGCCGCTGCTGGTTGAGCTGCAGGCGCTGGTGGCGCCCACCGAGCTCGTGCCGCCGCGCCGGGTGGCCAACGGGGTGGACCGCAACCGGCTCGCGCTCGTGCTTGCCGTACTTGCGCGCCATGCCGGGCTCGGCCTCGGCTCGAGCGACATCTTTGTCTCGGTTGCCGGCGGCGTGCGGGTGGACGAGCCCGGCGCCGATCTCGCGGTGGCACTGGCGCTCGCATCGGCGGCACGCGGGGTTCCGCTCGGCACTGAGGAGAAGCCCCTTGCGGCCTTCGGCGAGGTCGGCCTCACGGGCGAGCTCCGCTATGTGGCGCACGCAGACAGGCGGCTGGCGGAGGCCTCCAAGTTCGGGCTGGAGCCTGTACTGTCACCTGACGGACGCATCCGCACCCTGCGTCAGGGGCTGCGAGCGGCCCTCGGAGGCACCGAGCGGGTAGCCCATGCGGCGTAGTTCCGCCGTCAGAGCGCGGAAAAAGCCGCTGCAAAGCCAAAAAACGCCGCAAATGCAGGGCCTGTGTCGTAGAATGGACTGATGCAGTCGCACGCCGGGGACGAGGTCACCCAGCTGGAAACCCGTCAAGAGCCCCGGCTAGTCAGGGCGCTCGAGATGGTCGCGCCCGGCACCGCGGTCCGAGAGGGCATCGACGCGATCGGCCAGGGGCGGCTTGGAGCGCTGATCTGCATCGGTGATCACGAGGAGCTCTCGTTCCTCTACTCGGGCGGCATCAAGCTCGACATCGACTACACGCCGGCGCTGCTCTACCAGGTGGCGAAGATGGACGGCGCGATCATCCTCAACTCGAACGCGACGAAGATCTGCTGGGCGAATGTGCAGCTGATGCCGGACCCCACGATCCTCTCGCTCGAGACGGGCACGCGGCACCGCACCGCCGAGCGCGTTGCCAAGCAGACCGACGCACTGGTGATCGCGGTGTCCGCCAGCCGGGACGTGGTGTCGCTCTACCTCGACGGCGCTAAGTACATCCTCGAGGACATCCCGGTGGTGCTCGCCAAGGCCAACCAGGCGCTGGCCACCCTCGACAAGTACCGCAGCCGGCTCGACCAGGTGTCCACGCGCCTCACCGCGCTCGAGTTCGAGGGCGGCGTCACGCTCCACGACGTGCTCACGGTGCTGCAGCGCGGCGAGCTCGTCACGCGCATGGCCGTGGAGATCGAGCGCTACATCGTCGAGCTCGGCACCGAGGGGCGGCTGATCGAGATGCAGCTCGAGGAGACGATGGTGGGAGTCGCCGCCGACAAGGCGGCGCTCGTCCACGACTACCTGTCGCAGCCGAGCGAGGAGAGCTTCGCGATCGTTCTCGACTCGCTGGCGCGCCTGCCGCACCAGGACCTGCTCGACTTCGGCCGGCTCGCCGAGCTGCTCGGCTACGACCGGAAGCTCAACACGCTCGACCACCCGGTGTCGCCGCGCGGCTACCGGATCCTCGGGCGCATTCCACGACTGCCAAAGCTTGTGATCCAGGCAATCGTCCGCGACTTCGGCGGCCTGGACGAGATCTTGGCGGCTTCAGACGCAGAGCTGGAAGCCGTCGAGGGGGTGGGAGACATGCGGGCAAAGGACATCCGCGAGGGCCTTCGCCGTCTGCAAGAGATCAACCTCGTGGACCGCTATCTGCAAACGTGAACCAGTGGGGGCAGCGTTCAGCTGCCGGCCTGAACAAGGAGGTCATCATTTCCGAAGAAGCAACTTGGGAGCAGGAGCTCGAAGAGCTCGAGATCAGCCGTGAGGCGCCGCAGATCGAATACGAGATCGGCGACCAGGTGGTCTATCCGCATCACGGCGCCGGCAAGGTCGTAAAGAAGGAGCAGAAGGAGGTTCTGGGGGAGACCCGCGAGTACCTCACCATCAAGATCCTTCACAACGACATGACGGTCATGGTCCCGTGCTGCAACGCCGGCAAGGCCGGCCTCCGGCGCGTCATCGGGGAAGAGGACGTCGCGCGCGTTCTGTCCGTTCTCCGCGATGACGTGAGCCAGATGCCGAAGAACTGGAATCGGCGCTTCAAGCACAACCGCGACAAGATCAAGACCGGCGACGTGTTCGAGCTCGCCGAGGTCGTGCGGAACCTCGCCATCCGGGAGAACGACAAGGGTCTCTCGACGGGGGAGAAGCAGATGTTCACCCGGGCGAAGAAGATCCTCGCCTCGGAGCTGATGTACGCCCTCGAGATGGAAGAGGGGGAAGCCGAGGAGTACATCGACAACCTGATCGAGGAGTCGCACGCGGAGCCCGAGGGCGCCGCCGCGGCAGCCAAGTAGAGAATCCACGCATGGCCGTCGTCGGGATCGTTCCCGCGGCCGGCAGCGGCGAACGCCTTGGAGCCTCCGGGCCCAAGGCGTTCGCTATGTGTGGCGGCCGTTCGCTGCTGGACTGGAGCCTCGACGTGCTCGAGGAGGTGTGCGAGCGGGTGGTCGTGGCGGTGCCAGCTGGGTACGAGGGTGCCGGGGGTCGGGTGCTGGGCGGAGCGTCGCGCTCTGAATCCGTTCGTTTAGCTCTCGCCGCCGCCCCGGAGGCGACTGTCGCCGTCGTGCACGACGCGGCGCGGCCGCTGATCACGCGCGAGCTCGTGGAGCGCTGTCTGGAGGCGCTCGAGGGATGGGACGGCGTGGTGGCCGCCGCGCCGGTCGCGGACACGATCAAGGAGGCGGATGGTGCGGGGCGCGTGTTGCGCACGCTCGACCGGTCTGCGTTATGGGCGATCCAGACCCCGCAGGTTTTCCGGGCGGACGTGCTGCGTCGCGCGCTCGACGTCGAGGATTCTGTGCTCGCCTCCGCAACGGACGACGCCTCGCTGGTGGAGGCCGCGGGCGGATCGGTGCGGGTGGTCGAGGCCCCGGCGGACAACATCAAGGTCACGCGTCCGGTAGACCTCGCGCTCGCGGAGGCCCTCCTGCGCGCGCGATGCTGACCGACTTCCACGTACACCTCCGCCCCGACGAGCGACCGAGCGAGGCCTCGGATTACTTCACGCGCGGCAACGCCGAGCTGTACCGGGAGGTGGCGAGCGAGCGCGGCATCGAGCTGCTCGGGGTGGCCGAGCACGTCCACCGCTTCCGGCAGTGCCTCGACGTATGGAGGCATCCGTTTTGGGAGCGCAATGCGGTGGACGACATTGACGACTACTGCCGCTTCGTGCGCGAGGACACCGACCTCAAGCTCGGCATCGAGGCGGACTTCGTCGCCGGCCGCGAGGATCGCATGACGAATCTGCTCGAAGCGCGGGAATGGGACTACGTGGTGGGCTCGGTGCACTTCCTGCGCGACTCCGCGGTGGACATGGACGAGTGGGACGTGTGGGAGTCCGGCGACCCGGAGAAGGTGTGGCGCCGCTACTTCGAGACGCTCGGCGAGGCGGCTCGGAGCGGGATGTTCGACATCCTCGCGCACCCCGACCTCGTGAAGGTGTGGGGCGCCGAGCGGCCGCGGCCGGAGGGCGACCTTCGCCGCTTCTACGATCTCGCGATGGACGGCATTGCCGAGTCAGACGTCGCGATCGAGGTGTCCACCGCGGGGCTGCGCAAGCCGGTGGGCGAGATCTACCCGGCTCCCGCGTTCCTCGAGATGTGCCTCGAGGCGGGACGGCCGGTGGCGCTGTCCTCGGACGCTCACGTGCCGGACCAGCTCGGCTTCCGCTACGACGACGCGGTGGAGATGCTTGGGTCCATGGGCGTGACCGAGATCGCCGATTTCGAGCGCCGTCAGCGCCGAATGGTGCCGCTCGGGTGAGCTCCCGTTCCGGCATCGGCTACGACTCGCACCGCTTCGCGGAGGGGCGCCCGCTGATACTCGGCGGCGTTGAGATACCGAACGCCGAACGCGGACTCACCGGCCATTCCGACGCGGACGTCCTCACCCACGCGTTGATCGACGCCCTGCTCGGCGCAGCCGGCCTCGGCGACATCGGCCAGCACTTCCCGGACACCGACGAGCGCTACCGCGATGCCGACAGCCTTGCCCTGCTCGGCGAGGTCTGCGGCTTCCTGTCCGAGCACGGCTGGGCGGTGGTCCACCTCGACGCCACCGTGATCTGCGACGCTCCGAAGCTCTCGCCGCACCGGGACGAGATGCGCTCCAAGCTGGCGGCGGCGGTTGGCCTCCAGCCGCTCGAGGTGAACGTGAAGTTCACCACCAACGAGGGCCTCGGCTTCATCGGCCGCGAGGAGGGGATGGCCGCGCTTGCCATCGCGACCGTGGAGCGCGGCACCTGATGGCGCGCGAGATCCGCATTCAGGACACGCTCAGCGGGAAGCTGCGTCCGCTCGAGCCGCGCGAGCCCGGCAAGGTCGGCATCTACGCATGCGGACCGACGGTGTACGGCCCGGTGCATGTGGGGAACGCGCGCCCTTACGTCGTCTTCTCCCTGTTCAAGCGCTTCCTCGAGCACGAGGGCTACGACGCCACCTTCGTCGCCAACGTCACCGACGTGAACGACAAGATCTACGACGCAGCTCGGGAGCGCGGCGTGGCGAGCGAGGAGCTCGCGCGCGAGATGACGGAGCTTTACGAAACGCAGACGAACGAGCTCGGCCTGGGCCGCCCGAACCACGAGCCGAAGGCGAGCGAGACGATCGGAGCGATCATCGACCTGATCCAGGCGCTCGTGG
>DATEPK010000230.1:0-5094 GCA_035273245.1 Thermoleophilaceae bacterium | reverse complement strand
ACGGCGTGCGCTGAAGCTCGCCGAGCACGTGCCGGACATGCTGCGCTACCGCCGCCATGCGGAGCGCGCGGACATCGTGCACTGGCAGTGGCTGAGCATCGAGCAGCTCGACGCCTGGCTGTGGCCGCCGCGCCGCCCGCGCGTTCTCACCGCGCACAACGTGGTGGCGCACGAGCGCCGGCCGGGGCAGGCAGCGGCACGGCGGCGCCTGGTGCGTTCCATGGACGCCGTGGTGGTGCACTCGGAGCACGGCCGCCAGGAGGCGCTGCGGCTCGGCGCCGGGCCCGAGAGCGTCCACGTGATCGCGCACGGTGCGTTCGACTACCTCACGCAACAGGAGGGCGAGCTGCCGCTGCCCGAGCCGCTCGCCTCGGTTCAGGGTCCCGTGGTGCTGTTCTTCGGCCTCATCCGCGACTACAAGGGCGTGGACGTGCTCCTTCGAGCCTGGCGCGAGGTGCCCGGCGCCGAGCTGTGGGTGGTGGGCATGCCGAGGGTCGACATGGCGCGGCTGCGCGCGCTCGCGCCGGACCGCGTGCGTTTCGTGCCGCGGTTCGTGGGCGACCTCGAGCTGCCCGCGTACTTCCGCCGCGCGGACGTCGTGGTGCTGCCGTACCGCGATGCGGACCAGTCCGGCGTGCTGTACACCGCTCTCGCGTTCGGCAAGCCGCTCGTGCTGTCGGATGTGGGCGGCTTCGGCGAGGTGGCCTCTCACGGCGCGGCTCGGCTGGTGCCGCCGGGCGACGAGGGCGCGCTCGCGGATGCGCTGCGCGAGCTGCTCGGGAACGCGGCTGCGCGCACCGAACTGGCGGACGCGGCCTCGCGCGCGGCTGCGGGGCCCTACTCGTGGGACACGGTTGCCGAGCGCACGCTCGCGCTCTACCGCCAGCTGCTTGACGCATAATCGCGCGGTGCTCGCCCTGGAGATCGTCTTCTGGTGCTCGCTCGGTCTGCTCGTGTACACGCACGCGGGCTATCCCGCCGTGCTGTGGCTGCTCGCGCGAGGGCGCCGACCGTCGCTGCCCTCAGAGTTCGCGGAGCCGCCAAGCGTCTCACTCGTTGTGGCGGCCTACGACGAGGAGGGCGTGATCGAGGAGAAGGTGCGGAACGCGCTGGCGCTCGACTACCCGCGCGACCGGCTGGAGCTGATCGTGGCGTCGGACGGGTCCGAGGACCGCACCGCGGAGCTGGCCCGCGCCGCGGGCGCTGACGTTGTGCTCGACCTGCCGCGCATGGGCAAGGCTGCCGCGCAGGACGCGGCGGTGGAGAGCGCGCGCGGCGAGGTGGTGGCATTCTCGGACGCGAACAGCCTCTGGGCGCGCGATGCGCTGCGCAGGCTCGTGGCGCCGCTCGCTGACGAGTCGGTGGGCTACGTGTGCGGCCAGGTGCGCTTCACCTCGGACGAGGCTGGCGAGAATCAGGAGGGGGCGTACTGGCGCTACGAGATGGCCGTGCGCTCGTTCGAATCGCGGCTCGGCGGCATCACCGCGGGCAACGGCGCGATCTACGCACTGCGGCGCTTCCACTACAAGTCCGGCGACCCGTACACAGGCGATCTGTCCTTGCCCTTCCGCATGGCGCGGCGCGGGCTGCGGTCGGTGTACGCGGCGGGCGCGCTGGCCGACGAGCCGATGGTGCCCACTTTGGAGGGCGAGTTCCGCCGCAAGCGCCGCATGATGAGCCGCGCATTCGGCACGGTGCTGCGCGGCGGGATGCTCAACCCGCGCGGCTACTCGCCGCTGTTCGCCTTCGAGTTGTTCTCGCACCGGGTGCTCCGCTACGCGTCGCCGCTCCTGCACCTGATCGCGCTGGGGACGAACATCGCCTTGCTTGGGCACGGCACGGTCTACGCGGTGATGCTCGGGCTGCAGGCGGCCTTCCTGATCGCCGCGGCGCTTGGCGCCTTCGTGCCGCTGAGGCCGCTGAGGCTTGCGTACTACTACTCGCTCGTCACCGCCTCGATAGCCGTCGGCTTCATCGATTGGCTGCGAGGGGGCACTCCGCTGGTCTGGGAAAAAGAGCGATGAGCGAGGCGCTCGACAAGCTAATCGCGGCGTTTGCGCTGGCGATCACCTCGCCGCTGATCGCCGTCGCGCTCGTTGCGATCCGGCTCGAGTCGCATGGCTCGCCGATCTTCAAGCAGCGCCGCGTCGGCAAGGACGGCGTGCCGTTCGACATGTACAAGCTGCGCACGATGGTGTCGGGTTCAGACAGCGGGCCGGACCTCCCGCTCAGCCAGGGCGACCCTCGGATCACGCGCGTGGGCGCCCTGCTCCGCCGGTACTCGCTGGACGAGCTGCCCAACCTGGTGAACGTGCTGCGCGGCGAGATGGCGATCGTCGGGCCGCGGCCCACGATCCCGCCGCAGGTGGAGCGCTACACCGATCGCCAGCGCCGCCGGCTCGAGGTGAAGCCGGGCCTGACCGGCTGGGCGCAGGTGAACGGCCGCGTGTCGCTCTCGTGGCCGGAGCGGATCGAGCTGGACGTCTGGTACGTCGACCACCGCTCTCTGTGGCTCGACCTGCGGATCCTGGTCAAGACGCTCTGGCTGCTCGTCTCCGGTCACGGCCTTTACTCGGGATAGGTTTTCCGGATGCGTGTCGGCCTGAGGGAGTTCCGGTCGCCGGACGTCCACGCGGTGCACCGCTGGTTCAACACCCCGCAGGTGATAAGCGGCCTGGTGGAGCAGCGCGACTCGTTCACCGAGGAGGAGGCGCGCCGCTGGGTCGAGCAGGCGTCGCTGGGCGAGCCGCCCGACCTCAAGTGGGCCGTGACCGTCGACGAGCGTCCCGAGCCGGCCGGCTTCACGGCGCTCTACGGCGTGGGCCGCCAGGCGGCTCCCGAGCTGGGGATCCTGATCGGCGATCCCGACCTGTGGGGCCGCGGCGTGGGCACCGAGGCGCAGCGGCTCACGATCGCGAAGGCGTTCGGCGAACTGGGGGCACATCGCGTGTTCGAGCTGATCCTTGCCGAGAACAGCTCGGCGCGGCACGTGGTGGAGCGGCTCGGATTCGAGCAGGAAGGCGTGATGCGCGGCCATGTGCGCCGTGAGGGCCGGCTGCTCGACGTGGCCGTCTACGGACTCTCGCCTGAGGGCTTTCGCGCGTGAGGGCGGAGCTTCTCGAGGACGGCGGCGAGCGCGCGCGCGACGCGGCGTTCTTCCGCAGCGCCGAGTTCCAGCGGGCGGAAGATGTCACGCACTCGCTCGTGGTCGCGGACCACTTTGCGGCCGGACTCGTGGTGCGCGAGGTGCCTGGGGCGGATGGCCTCGCCGACGCCAGCTCGGCCTACGGCTACCCGGGCGCCGTTGTGCCGGCCACGCCCGAGCCACTCGACCCGCGCGAGGTGGACTGGTCGGGCAGCGGGCTCGTGAGCGTGTTCCTGCGCGACAGCATCGGCGGCGAGCCGTGCCTCGAGGGCGGCACGCTGCGCAGCGAGGTGCAGCTCGTGGACCCGCGCGCCGAGATAGAGATCCGCTCCACCCATGCGCGCCACATCCGCCGCAACGAGCGTCTCGGCTACACCACGTCCGAGTCGGACGACGTCGCGGCGTTCGGCTCGCTCTACCGAGCCACCATGACGCGCACCCAGGCCGCGCCGCGCTACTTCTTCGGGGACGACTATCTCGGCCAGGTGCTCGCGGCCCCGAGCGCGCGTCTCCTGCTCACCCACGCGCCGGACGGCCGGGCCGCCGCGGGCGCGCTCGTGGTGGAGAGCGACGGCATCCTCCACTACTTCCTCGGCGGCACGGCTGAGGGCATGCTCGAGCACTCGCCCTTCAAGAGCAGCGTGGCCGCGATGATCGACCTCGCGCGCGAGCTCGAGCTCCCCCTCAATCTAGGCGGTGGCCTCACGCCGGGCGACGCTCTCGAGCACTTCAAGCGCGGCTTCGCCAACGACACGGCGCCCTTCTACACGCACGAGCTGGTGTGCGACCCGGCGGCGTACGACCGCCTCAGCGCCGGCCGCGAGGCCACGGGGTTCTTCCCGCTATACCGCGCGGATGTGCAGGGTGCTTGAGCTGGCCTTGGCGTTCGAGCGGTCGCCGGCGAAGATCACCCTGTAGCTGTAGAGGCCGCGTGACGGCAGCCGGAAGGCCTTGCGGAAGCGGCCGTGCCGGGCGCGCAGCCTGAAGCTCGCCACACGGACGTTGTGATGTCCCACGCGGCGGTTGATCACGAGCCGCACACGGCTCTTGGCCGGCTGGATCACGCCGCTGACGATCGGCGTGCGTCCCACCCGCGCGCGCTTCACCGAGCGGCGGATCAGCACCCGTGGCCGTACGTGCAGGTTGAGCCGGCGCGACGTGCTCGGCAGGTGCGTGGCATCGCCGGCATAGACCACCCGGAATTGGTGCCCCACATGCGTGGCGAACGGCACGGAGAAGGTGCCGTCGGCGGCGGAGCTGGCTTGCATGATCGTGTGCCAGCCGCTCTTCCCGTAGAGCTGCACCTGCAGCGGCGCGCCCGGGAACGGCGTGGTGTCGATGAGCGCGACCGTTCCCGTGATCGCGGTGTGGTGCGGGTACACGAGCAGCGACGGCTCCATCGCGGCAGCGATGCGCGTGCGCTGCTTCACCACGGTCACGTTCCCCACCAGGGCGCGCAGGGTCGGTAGCTGGCCGTAGAGGTCCACGCCCGGGCAGTCCGTGGCGTCCACGTCGCGGTGCCCGGAGATCCGGTCGAGCGTCACGCGCGCGCCCGCCGGATAACGGTTGTCACTGCCACCGGCCGACACGAGGGTCACGCTGCCGCTTGTGGGGACGCCGCTCAGCGGGAGCTTCCAGCGTATGAGCTGCGCCATCGAGTTCATGGCTGCGTCCGTCTCGGGCACGCTGTCGAAGGTCCCGATGTTCGCGATGCCCGTGGACTGCGAGTTGAAGCCCTGCGCCTGTGCGCCCACAACCGGCTGGTCGATCCCGCCCGCGCGCCCCTCCCACAGCGTGCCGAACTTGTCGACGAGGAAGTTGTAGCCAATGTCGTTCCAGCCGTTCGAGTTGCGGTGGTAGCGGCAGATGCCGAGGATGATCGAGGGCACGTCCGAGGGCTGGTAGTCGTTCAGCGACACCGTGTGGTGGACGAACGCCACCTGCACGTT
>DATEPK010000229.1:0-7195 GCA_035273245.1 Thermoleophilaceae bacterium | reverse complement strand
GGTGCCGCTCGATGCCCAGCCGCGCGACGGCGCCGGGCCGGTCACGGCCGCGGAGCCTGCCGCGTCGAAGGTCACCCCCGGGCTCACCGGGGCGCCCGACGAGGCTCTTCTCCAGGCGGTGCAGGCGGCCACCTCGATCGTGAAGGCCCACCGCATGCACGGCCACCTGGCCGCGCGGCTCGACCCGCTCGGCTCGGAACCCGTGGGTGACCCGGCACTCGAGCCCGAGACCGTCCACCTCACCCCGGAGCTCATGCGCGCAATCCCAGCATCCGTCCTGCGCGTGGCGGTGCCGGGCGAGACCTTCGCCGACGCCCTTCCCCACCTGCGGGAGACCTACTGCGGCACGATCGCCTACGAGATCGAGCACATCTCAGACCACCGCCAGCGCGTGTGGCTGCGCCAGACGATCGAGTCCGGCGCGCACCGCGAGCCTCTCATGGGCGAGGAGAAGAAGCAGCTGCTCGAGCGGCTGTCGCAGGTGGAGGCGCTCGAGAGCTACCTGCACAAGGCATTCCTCGGCAAGAAGCAGTTCTCGATCGAGGGCGTGGACGTGCTCGTGCCGATGCTCGACGAGACGCTCATCCGCGCGGCCGGCGGCGGCGCGCGGGAAGTCGTGCTCGGGATGGCTCACCGCGGGCGCCTGAACGTGCTCGCCCACACGGTGGGGCGGCCGTACCAGACGATCCTCGTGGAGTTCGAGGGCGAGCAGAACCTCGAGGCGGACACCGCCATGCCCGAGGGCGGCACCGGCGACGTGAAGTACCACCACGGCGCGTCCGGCACGCGCAGGCTTCCCGGCGACAAGGGCATCACCGTGACGCTCTCGCCCAACCCAAGCCACCTCGAGATCGTGGACCCCGTGATCGAGGGCCGCACGCGTGCCGACCAGACGAGCCGCAAGGGCCGCGAGCCGATCCACGACCCGACCGTGGTGATGCCGGTGCTGATCCACGGCGATGCCGCCTTCCCCGGCCAGGGCGTGGTGGCGGAGACGCTCAACCTCCAGGCGCTCGACGGCTACTCCACGGGCGGCACGGTGCACATCATCACGGACAACCAGCTGGGCTTCACCACCGATCCCCGCGATGCCCGCTCGACCCGTTACGCCTCGGACATGGCCAAGGGTTTCGACGTCCCGATCATCCACGTGAACGCCGACGACGTGGAGGCGTGCATCGCGGCCGTGAGGCTCGCCACCCAGTTCCGCGAGCGCTTCGGCCGGGACTCGGTTATCGACCTGATCGGCTATCGCCGCTTCGGCCACAACGAGACCGACGAGCCCGCGTACACGCAGCCGCTGATGTACGAGAAGATCAAGAAGCACCCGCCGGTGCGCAAGCTGTATGCGGACCAGCTCGTGGAGCAGGGCGTGGTCACGCAGCAGGAAGCGGACGCGATGGCGGCGGAGGCTTACAAGGCGCTCAGCGACGCTCATGCCGACGTCAAGGCGTCGCTCGCGAGCCCGGGCCCCGAGACCGGCGAGCACCAGCTCGACCGCACGCCGAGCGCCGAGCCGGTGACGGCCGTGCCGGCGGACACGCTGCGCTCGCTCAACGAGCAGCTGCTCAAGGTCCCCGACGGCTTCAACCTGCATCGAAAGCTCAAGCCGCAGATGGACAAGCGCCGCGCCGCGCTCGACGAGGGCACGATCGAGTGGGCGCAGGCGGAGCAGCTGGCCTTCGCGTCGCTGCTTCTGCAGGGCGTGCCGATCAGGCTCACGGGCCAGGACAGCGAGCGCGGCACCTTCAGCCAGCGCCACCTCGTCTTCCACGACGCGAAGACGGGCGCGCGCCACACGCCGATCCAGAGCCTGCCGAACGCCACCGCGCCGTTCGAGCTTCACAACAGCCCGCTGTCCGAGGCCGCCTGCCTCGGCTTCGAGTACGGCTACAGCGCCCAGGCGCCCGAGGCGCTCGTGCTCTGGGAGGCGCAGTTCGGCGACTTCGTGAACGGCGGCCAGGTGGTGATCGACCAGTTCCTGGTGTCCGGTCTCGCCAAGTGGGGCCAGACCACGCGGCTCACGCTGCTGCTCCCGCACGGCTACGAAGGCTCCGGGCCGGAGCACTCGAGCGGACGCATGGAGCGCTTCTTCCAGCTCGCCGCCGAGGGCAACATCCGCGTTGCCAACTGCACGACACCCGCGCAGTACTTCCACCTCCTGCGGCGTCAGGCGCTCGTGCAGAAGCAGCGCCCACTCGTGGTGATGACCCCCAAGAGCCTGCTGCGCCTTCCCGCGGCGGCGTCCAAGCTCGAGGACCTCGCCGAGGGCAGCCAGTTCCATCCGGTGCTCGACGACCCCGCGGTGACCGACCGCGACAAGGTCACGCGCCTCGTGCTCTGCACCGGCAAGGTCTACTACGACATCGTCGGCTCCGAGGAGCGCGCGGCGGCCGACAACGTGGCGGTGGCACGTGTGGAGCTGCTCTACCCGTTCGCCTCCAGCGAGCTGCGCGAGCTGATGGACAGCTATCCCTCACTCCGGGAAGTGGTGTGGGCGCAGGAGGAGCCGAAGAACATGGGCGCCCGCGCGTTCATGAAGCTCCGGATGCTCGACGAGCTGCTCGGCGAGAACCTCCGCTACGAGTACGTGGGCCGCGAGTTCCGCGCAAGCCCGGGCGAGGGCTACCCAGCGGCGCACCGCGCCGAGCAGATGCGCATCGTGCGCGCGGCGCTCGGCGTCAGCGCCGAGTAGCGGCTGCGCTCAGCGCTTCGCGCGCTGTCGCTCGGCGAGCTGGTCGGCCACCTTGGCTGAGCCGAGTCTCCGGCCGCTCGCCGCGACGAGGTCCGGGGCCATGGCCGCCAGCCAGCCACTTACGCGCATCGAGAAGGGAGCGACGTCTATGTCTCCGCGGTTGCGCTCGACTGCGCGGATCACCGCCTCCGCCACCTGGCGTGGCGAGCGGGTGCGCACGTAGGCGGGCAGCTTTATGTCGGTGTCCGCGAACATGCCCGCGTCACTCACGAATCCGGGTGACACCACGGACACGCCCACTCCGCTGCCGTGCAGCTCGTCGCGCAGGGCGACGGCGAACCCGCGCAGGCCGAACTTCGTGGCCGAGTAGATCGAGCCGCCCCCCGCGGCGATCTTGCCGGACATCGACGAGATGAACACGAGATGGCCAGCGCCGCGTTCGACCATCCCGGGTGTGAGCTCGCGCGCGAGCTGCATCGGGGCGCGCAGGTTCACGTCGATCGTGCGATCGATCTGCTCCGGCGAGAAGTCGTCGAGCCGTCCGCTTCCGGGCAGCGCCGCGTTCGCCACGAGGATGTCCACGGCGCCGGCGCTGGCCGCGAGATGCGCCACGCTCTCGTCCGTGGAGAGGTCCGCCGGGACGACCTCCACGTGCTCCCCCAGCTCGCCCGCCAACTCCTCCAGGACGTCCGCCCGCCGGCCGCTCAAGACCAGCGTGGCGCCACGCTCGTGAAGCCCACGCGCGATCGCGTTGCCAATGCCCCCCGACGCTCCGGTGAGGAGCGCTCTTCGCCCTGCGATCTGCACGCGGCGGATCGTATTGGTCAGGATGCCTGCGAGGCGCGGCTCTCGTGCTTGCTCTGCCACAGCGCCGCGTCGGCGTGCGCGAGCAGAGCATCCGGCGTCGTGCCGTGGTCGGGGAACACGGCGTAGCCGATCGAGGTGGTGAGCGAGGTATCGGCCACGCGCACCCTCCGCAGCGAGCGCTGGAGACGGCGCGCAAGCGCAAGGGCGTCCACCGGGCCGGACTCCGGGGCGAGCACGGAGAACTCGTCCCCGCCCTGGCGCGCCACGGTGTCCTGCCCGCGCACGGTCTCCACGAGTGCGCGGCCGACGTCGCGCAGCAGCCTGTCGCCCACCAGGTGGCCGTGTGCCTCATTCACCTGCTTGAAGTCGTTCAGGTCGAGCAGCGTCAGCACGAACCGGCGGTTGTAGCGCCCATGCCGCGCGATCTCGTAGTCGAGCCGGTCGAGCAGGGTGCGGTAGTTCCCCACACCGGTCAACGGGTCGCGGGCCGCGGCCTGCGCCATCACGTGCTGGCCGTGCTCGAGGCGCTCGCGCAGGTATGCCACCACCGCCGCCGCCACAACGAGCGTGGGAAGGGCGACCAGCGTGCGGACGACGTTGTCGTGCGCGCTGTGCGGCATATAGATGATCGGTGCCGCCAGCGCGACCGAGGCGAACGCCACGTGCGCGCTCACCGCTGCCCGCTCGCAAAACGCAAGCGCTGCGAACACCACCACGAACACGTAGAACCAGGACACCACGTTCCCGTGCGGGCCCACCGCCCACACCGACAGCGCGACCTCGAGCGTGCCGAGCGCAGGCACGAGGTGGAACCAGGACGCGCGCAGCCGGTCCCACGGCACCAGGAAGCAGGCGATGCCGGATAGGAATGCGAGGAACGGCAACAGGTTGGCGGCGGCCGGCGGAACGGGCTTCTCCATCAGCCGGTAGGCGGGAACGGTGGCGAGGCCGCCCGCCGCGAACAGGATCCCGGCGATGCGGCCGATCGCGCGGCGGCCCGCTGCATCGTTGTCCCAGAACGCGGGTTGAGTGGTATCGAGAAGAGCGCGCGGCATGCGAGGACGGATAACCCCGCTGAGGTATCGACGGAAAGCGCGTGCGCCTTGAGAGGAGGCCCGCTAACCCGGCAGGCCCGCAGCGGCGCGAGCCTCGCGACGGTCGAGATGGAACTCGATGCGCGTGATCTTGCCGCCCGCGACCCTGATCACGGCCGCGGCCTGCTCTTCGACCTGTACGGCGTCCCGCTGCGTCTCGCCCCGCAGCACCACATTGGCCAGCACGCAGTCGCCGGCGTCCACCAGCTCCTCCACCTGCACCTCGTAGCTGGCCCACGGCGCGAGCCAGTCGCGCCATCCCTCCACGAGCCCGCCGAACCCGCGGTACTCGGTCGGCGAGCCCGAGGGCATCATGAATGCCACGCTCAGGTCCGGATCGAAGAGCGCGGGATCGGCCGCCTCGCCGAAGCCGCCGTCCCGCATCAGCTTCACCAGATCGACCCCTTCGGCGACGATCCCCGTCCGCACCAGCTCGAGATTTTCGCGGGACATGGCGCCAGTATCGCTGGCGGTCCGCGCTCGCGCGCGTCGGCGTGGCGGCGTAGGTTGCGCATATGCAATCGACCCTGAAGCTCGCTCCCACGCAGGAGGACGCGATTCGGGCGACGCGCGCGCCCACCTTCGCCCACGCCTTCCAGGCCACCGTCGAGCGCTTCGCCGACGAGCTGGCACTGCGCACGCCCGACGATTCGGTCCAGATCACGTTCGCCGAGTACGCCGCGAGGGTGCGCCGTCTCGCCGCGGGCCTGGCCGCGCTCGGCGTACGCCGCGGAGAGACCATCGCGCTCCTGCTCGTGAACCGGCCGGAGTTCTTCATCTGCGACACCGCCGCGCTTCACCTCGGCGCCACGCCCTTCTCCATCTACGCCACGAGCTCGCCCGAGCAGATGGCCTACCTCTTCGAGAACGCAGGCAACGACATCGTGATCAGCGAGCGCGCGTTCCTTCCACGGCTGCGCGAGGCGCTGGAGGCAGGCGGCGGGCCGAGCCGCGTGATCTGCGTCGACGGTCCCGCCGACGGCACGATCGACCTCGCCGACGTGGAGGCGGGAGCCGATGGCTCGGACTTCGACTTCGAGGCCTCCTGGCAGGCCACGCGTCCCGATGACCTGCTCACGCTGATCTACACGTCCGGCACCACGGGTCCGCCGAAGGGCGTCGAGCTGACTCACGAAAACGTGCTCGCCCAGTGGCGCGGACTGGCGGAGGTGCTGCCGCTTCGCATGGGTGGACGCGCCGTGTCATACCTCCCCACCGCGCACATTGCCGACCGCGCGATGGCGCACTACGCGCAGATGGTGTTCGGCAACCAGCTCACCTGCGTGTCCGATCCGCGCGAAGTCGTGGCGGCGCTGCCGAGTGCGCGGCCAACCACGTGGGGCGCTGTGCCGCGTGTGGCGGAGAAGCTCAAGGCGGGGCTCGAGGCGCTGATCGCGGCGGATCCCGACGCCGAGCGCCGGACCACGGTAGAGCAGGCGATCGCCACCGGCGTGGAACGCGTGCGCCACGAGGTCGACGGCACGCCCATTCCCGCGGAGCTTGCCGAGCGCCACGCGGTCGCCGAGGAGAAGGTGCTCAGGCCGCTGCGGGAGCGCCTCGGGCTGGACGCGGCGGAGATCGTTGTGTTCGGTGCCGCGCCGATCCCGCTCGACGTGCACCTGTTCATGCGGGCCATCGGGCTTCCCACCGCGGAGGTCTACGGCATGTCCGAGTGCGCCTGCGTGGCCACCACCTACCACCCGAGCGAGGCGAAGCTCGACACGGTGGGCCGCGCGATTCCGGGCATGGAGCTCAAGCTCGCCGACGATGGCGAGGTGCTCCTGCGCGGGCCCAGCATCATGCGCGGCTACCGTGGCGACCCCGAGCGCACTGCCGAGGCGATCGGCCCCGACGGCTGGCTGCGCACCGGCGACGTGGGCAGCCTCGATGCGGACGGCTGCCTGCGCATCGTCGACCGCAAGAAGGAGCTGATCATCAACGCGGCCGGCAAGAACATGTCGCCCGCTCTGATCGAGGGCCACCTCAAGATGGCCAGTCCGCTCATCGGGCAGGCGATGGTGGTGGGCGACCGCCGCCCCTACAACGTGGCGCTGCTCGTGCTCGAGCCAGAAGCCGGCGCGGACCCGGATGACCCTGCCGTGCGGGAAGCGATCGCCGCGGCCGTGGCAGCCGCCAACGCGAAGCTCTCACGCGTGGAGCAGATCAAGCGCTGGACCCTCCTGGCGGACGAGTGGCTGCCGGACGGGGACGAGCTCACTCCCACGATGAAGCTCAAGCGCAAGCCGATCGCGGAGAAGTACGCGGCCGAGATCGAAGCGCTGTACGCGGACTAGCTGTCGGCGAGGCGCCGCAGCAGATCCACGGAGTCCCACAGCACCGCCTGCTCCTCGGGCGAGAGGTCATCCGCGATCGCCCGCGCGAGCCACCCCTCGCGGTGGCGGATGCCAACGCCAAGCTCTCGCGCGTCGATCAGGTGAAGAGGTGGAAATTGCTCGACGAGGAGTGGCTGCCAGGAGGCGACGAGCTCACGCCGACGATGAAGCTCAAGCGCAAGCCGATCGCGGAGAAGTACCGCGCGGACATCGAGGCGCTGTACGCCGGCTAGCGGCTGACCTTCAGGGTCCTGAGCTTGCAGTCG
>DATEPK010000228.1:0-2507 GCA_035273245.1 Thermoleophilaceae bacterium | reverse complement strand
GTGCACGGATCGGCGCCCGACATCGCCGGCACCGGCAAGGCAAACCCGCTCGCGATGTTCGGCTCCGTGGCGATGATGCTGCGCTACGGACTCGGTAGGGAGAGCGAAGCCGCCGGGATAGAATCGGCCATCGACAGTGCCCTCGAGGCGGGCCTCCGTACCCCGGACCTCGGCGGCGACGCCACCACGGAGGACGCCACGAAGGCCGTTCTCCGCTACCTCTAGGAAAGGAGGGAGAACGTGAACACCGCGGACCTCATCTGGATGAACGGCGAGTTCGTCTCCTGGGAGGACGCGAAGGTACACGTACTCACTCACTCCCTCCACTACGGCACCGGCGTGTTCGAGGGCATCCGCGCCTACGAGACCGACCGCGGCACCGCCATCTTCCGCCACCACGATCACCTCGACCGCCTGCGGCGCTCGGCGGCCATGTACTACATGGACCTGCCGTACCAGCAGGAGAAGCTGCGCGAGGTCACGCACGAGCTGATCGTGCGCAACGGCTTCCGCAGCTGCTACATCCGGCCGCTCGTCTACCGCGGCCACGGCCCGATGGGCCTCTACCCGCTGGACAATCCGGTGGAGGTCGTGATCGCGGTGTGGGAGTGGGGCGCCTACCTCGGCGAGGAGGGCAAGCGCGAGGGAATCACCGCCAAGGTGTCCTCGTGGGAGCGCATCTCGCCGCGCTCGCTCTACCCGCACGCGAAGGCCACCGGTCAGTACCTCAACTCGCTGCTGGCGAAGATCGAGGCCGCCAAGGCGGGCTACCAGGAGGCGATCCTCCTCGACCACCTCGGCCACGTGTGCGAGGGCAGCGGGGAGAACATCTTCATGGTTCGCGATGGCGTGATCTACACGCCCCCACAGACCGCGAGCATCCTCGACGGGATCAATCGCAAGTCGGTGATCCAGATCGCGACCGACCTCGGTTACAAGCTCGTGGAGCGCGACATCGCGCGCGGGGAGCTGGTGAACGCCGACGAGGTGTTCATGACCGGCACGGCCGCCGAGCTCACGCCCGTGCGCGAGATCGACGACATCTCGCTGGGCGCACCTGGCCCGGTCACGCGGGAGATCCAGGGGATCTTCGACGACGCCCTCAGCGGCCGCGCGCCGCAGTACGCCGAATGGCTGGACCTCGTGCAGGTACCGTCCAAGGCGTGAACGAGCAGGTTCTTCTCTACGACACCACCCTCCGCGACGGCATGCAGGGGGAGGGCATGTCCCTGTCCGTCGAGGAGAAGGTGCGCGTGGCGCACGCGCTCGACTCGCTGGGCGTGCAGCTGATCGAGGCCGGCTTCCCGAGTTCGAATCCAAAGGAGGAGGCGCTGTTCGCGCAGCTCGCGGGTGAGCGGTTCGAGCACGCGGAGATCGCGGCGTTCGGCATGACGCGCCGGCGCGGCGTGCGGGCGGAGGAGGACGAGGCGCTGCGGCTGCTCGCGGACTCGTTCGCTCCGGTGTGCACGCTCGTGGGCAAGACCTGGGCGCTGCACCTCGAGAAGGTGACGAAGGTGGACTCGGGGGAGAACCTCGCGATGATCGAGGAGTCGATCGCGTTCCTGCGCAGCCGTGGCAAGCGGGTGATCTACGACGCCGAGCACTTCTTCGACGGCTACCGCCAGGATCCCGAGTACGCGCTCCGCTGCCTGCGCGCGGCGGTATCGGGCGGGGCGGAGAACGTGACGCTGTGCGACACCAACGGCTCGTCTCTTCCGGGCCAGATCGCGGAGGCCACCGAGCACGTGGTTGCTGCGCTCGACGGGAGCGGCGTGAGCGTAGGGATCCACACGCACGACGACGCCGGCTGCGGCGTGGCCAACTCAGTCGTCGCGGTGGAGCGCGGCGCGCGGCTCGTGCAGGGCACGATGAACGGCTACGGCGAGCGCTGCGGCAACGCCAACCTCGTCTCGATCCTGCCCGCTTTGCAGCTCAAGCTCGGCTACGAGCTCGTGAGCGAGGAGCAGCTCGCGCGGCTCACCGAGACCGCGCACCTCGTGGACGAGATCTGCAACGTCGCGCCAAACCCGAACCAGCCGTACGTCGGAAAGAACGCCTTCGCCCACAAGGGCGGCATGCACGTGGCCGGCATCGTCCGCGATGCCCGCACCTTCGAGCACATGGACCCGGCGCAGGTTGGCAACGACCGCGAGCTGCTCATCTCCGAGCTCTCCGGGAAGGGCACCGTGCAGGCGCGGGCAGAGCAGCGCGGCGTGCAGCTCGACGAGCAGGCCGCCGCGCGCGTGGTCGATCGTGTGAAACAGCTCGAGCACCGCGGTTTCCAGTTCGAGGCGGCGGACGGCTCGTTCGACCTCTTGATCAAGAAGGAGACCGGCGACTACGAGCCGCTCTTCAGGCTCGAGTCATGGCGCGCGATCGTTGAGAAGCGCGAGGACGGCCGGGTGATGACCGAGGCCACGATCAAGATCTGGGTGGAGGGAGAGCGCTACATCCGCACGGCGGAGGGCAACGGCCCCGTGAACGCGCTGGACCGCGCATTGCGGTCG
>DATEPK010000227.1:0-8493 GCA_035273245.1 Thermoleophilaceae bacterium | reverse complement strand
GCGGGCCACCCCAAGCTCGAGCAGGCCTTCAAGGAGCACCTCGCGGAGACCGAGGGGCAGGAGCGCCTCGTCGAGCAGCGTCTCGAGGCTCACGGCGCCAGCCCGTCCAAGATCAAGAACGCCGTGATGGCAGCGGGCGGCCTGGGCTTCGCGCTCTTCGCCAAGTTCAACCCGGACACGCCCGGCAAGCTCACCGCCCACTCCTACTCCTACGAGGCGCTCGAGCAGGCGAGCTACGAGGCGCTGATCCAGGTGGCGGAGAAGGTGGGCGACAGCGAAACCATCCAGGCGGCGCGGCGGATCCGCGACCAGGAGATCGCCATGAAGGAGCGCCTGGCCGACTGCTTCGACGAAGCCGTCGAGGCATCACTGCGCGATGTCGACCCCGACGATCTCGACAACCAGCTCAACAAGTACCTCGCGGACGCCCACGCGATCGAAGCGCAGGCGATCCAGCTGCTCGAGAAGGGACAGACGATCGCGGGTGACGACGAGCTCGCCAACCTCTTCGACGAGCATCTGGAGGAGACGCGCGAGCAGCAGCGTCTCGTGGAGGAGCGGCTCACCGCCCGCGGCGGGCGCACCAACGCGTTGAAGGATGCCGCCCTGAGCCTCGGCGCGATGAACTGGGGCGGCTTCTTCGCCGCGCAGCCGGACACGCCCGGGAAGCTGTGCGCGTTCGCCTTCGCGTTCGAGCACCTCGAGATCGGCGGCTACGAGCAGCTGAAGCGCGTGGCAGAACGCGCCGCCGACGGCCACACGATCCAGATGGCCGAGAGCATCCTCGCTCAGGAGCGTGCGGCGGCCGGCAAGCTCGAGCTCGCTCTCAGCCGGGCGGTGGAGGCGTCGCTGCAGGCGCAGGGAGTGGCTGCGTAACAACGCATCGCCGCGCGCACACCGCCTGACCCCTAAACGGGGCATCCCCCTGGCCGATCACCCGGGGGATGCGGGCCAAACCCAACTCTTCGGCACGGCACGCCGCCACGGCGGCGCTGATGGCCGGCTTCGGCCTGGCTTCGAACGGGCTGGCCCTCGCCTGGGCTCTCGCCAGCGACGACCCGCTCATGCGGCGCGGCTGGGTGATCCTCATGATCGGCATGTGCACCGCGCTCTTTCCGGTGCTCACCTGGGGGCTCTTCCGGGTGCCCCGCATCGTGGTGCAGGCGGCCATTGCCACGACCACGCTGCTCGTGGCCGCCGCCATCTATGCAGGGGGCGAGACGCAGTCGCCTCTCGCGTTCCTGTTCCTCTGGGCGGTCCCCAACACGGTGGCGTTCCTCGAGACGCGCCAAGCGGTGTTCCAGATCGCGGTTGCCATCGCAGCGTGCGCCGCGGCGTTCGCCGGCGTGCACCTGCGCGTGCACGGCGCGCTCGGGCTGAGCACGGATGCGCTGATCCGCTGGGCCTACGTCACATGCACGGAGCTCGCGGTGGCGGCGCTCGTGCTCCGGATGCGCGTCGCGCTGCGGGCCAGCTGGAGGCGCCTGCGCCAGCGGGCGGCGCAGCAGGCGACGGTGTCGGAGATCGGCCAGCGCGCGCTGTCGCGAGTGGCGCTCACTCCCCTGCTCGACGAGGCGGTGCAGATGGTGAGCGAGACGCTGGCGATCGACCTCGTGGCAGTGCTCGAGTACGTGCCCGAGGAGGAGAGCATGCTGATGCGGGCCGGAACCGGATGGCCGGCCGGGGCGGTGGGCAGCGTGAAGGTCACCTTCGACGACGCCTCTCAGGCGGCGATGGCCATCAAGGAAGAGAAGCCGGTGGTGGTGGACGACTACACCACCGAGACCCGGTTCCGCGGCGCGCAGCTCCTGCGCGACGAGGGCGCACTCAGCGGCATCACGGTTCCGATCCGTGGCCGCGAAACGCCGTTCGGCGTGGTGGCCGCACACGCGCGCAAGCGGCAGCGCTTCGCCTCCGACGACGTGAACTTCCTGCAGTCCGTGGCCAACGTGCTCGCCGCTGCGATCGAGCGCCGGACGAGCGAGGCCGAGATCCGCCACCAGGCGCTGCACGATCCACTCACAGGACTGCCGAACCGCGCTCTGTTCCGGGACCGCCTTCAGCACGCGCTCGCCCGCGCTCGGCGCACGGACACCACCCTCGCGGTCCTCTTCCTCGACGTCGACAACTTCAAGGTCGTGAACGACAGCCTGGGCCACGAGGCCGGTGACGAGCTGCTCACCGCGCTCGCGCCACGGCTGGCCGAGGCGGTGCGTGCCGGGGACACCGTGGCCCGCTTCGGCGGCGACGAGTTCGTGTTCCTCTGCGAGGACGTGGCCGATGAAGAGGAGGCGCTCGAGATCGCCGAGCGGGTGAAGCAGTCCTTCGGACACCCGCTGCAGATCGCCGGAGGCGAGCACTTCGTCACGGCGAGCATCGGCGTGGCACTGCCGAGCGGCGGCTACGACGCGCCGGACTCTCTGCTCCGCGACGCCGACGCCGCCATGTATCAGGCGAAGGAGCGCGGCCGCGCGCGCTTCGAGGTGTTCGACTCAGAGATGCGCGCGAGCGCGGTCCGCCGCCTGCAGGTGGAGGCCGAGCTGCGCCGCGCGATCGAGAACGACGAGATGCGCCTCGTGTACCAGCCGGTGATCGACATCGACACGGGGCGGATAGCCGCCGTCGAATCGCTCCTGCGCTGGCACCACCCGGAGCGGGGAATCGTGCCGCCGCTCGAGTTCATCCCGGTGGCCGAGGAGAGTGGCCTGATCGTCCCGCTCGGCGAATGGGTGCTGCGCGAGGCGATGACGAAGGCTGCACGCTGGGCTCAGATGGCGCGACCGGGCGAACCACCGGTGGTGGTGTCCGTGAACCTCTCCGCCCGGCAGCTCGCCGAGCCGGACCTCGTCTCAACCGTGGCCCGGATAATCGAGGAGACGGCCGTGCACCCGCGCCAGATGGCGCTCGAGATCACGGAGAGCATGCTGGTGCAGGACACCGCCGCGGCGGCCGCCACCCTGCACGCGCTCGAGGAGCTCGAGGTGAAGCTCGTGCTCGACGACTTCGGCACCGGCTACTCGTCGCTCGGCTACGTGAAGCGCTTCCCGCTCTCGTTTCTCAAGATCGACCGCTCGTTCGTTGCCGCGCTCGGCACGAGCAGGCGCGACGCGGCCATCGTGTCGGCGATCGCGGAGATGTCCCGGGCGCTGGGGGCGCGCGTCGTGGCCGAGGGCGTGGAGACCGAGGAGCAGCTCGTGGACGCCAGAAAGCTGGGCTGTGAGCTCGCGCAGGGATATCTCTTCTCGCGGCCGGTGCCGAGCGACGACATCGACGGCCTTCTCCGCACCGATCCCTGGCGGCTGATAACAATCAGCGAGTGAGCCCCGGCCAGCCCACCGTCGCCGTCCTCGGCACAGGCATCATGGGCGGCCCGATGGCGAAGAACGTCGCCGGCGCGGGGCTCGACACGCGCGTGTGGAACCGCACGCGCGAGAAGGCGGAGGGGCTCGGGCTGCCCGTGGCCGGCTCGCCGGCGGAGGCCGTGGATGGCGCCGACATCGTTCTCACGATGCTCGCCGAAGGTGGCGCCGTGGAGAGTGTGATGACCGAGGGCGGTGCCCTGGATGCCATGGGGGACGATGCCGTGTGGCTGCAGGCCAGCACCGTTGGCATCGCGGCCACCGAGCGGCTGAGCACACTCGCCGAGAAGCGCGGCATCGCCTACGTGGACGCGCCCGTGCTCGGCACGAAGGCGCCAGCGGAGAAGGGCGAGCTCACCATCCTCGCCTCGGGGCCAGACGCGGCGCTCGACATCTGCGAGCCGGTGTTCGACGCGATCGGCGCGAAGACCGTGCGCCTCGGCGAGGCGGGCGCCGGCACGCGGCTCAAGCTCGTGACCAACACCTGGCTGCTCTCGCTGCTTGGCGATCTGGCCGAGTCCGTCGCGTTCGCCGAACGCCTCGGCGTGGAGCCCGAGCGCTTCCTCGAGGCGATCGACGGGCCCACCGGATCGCCCTACGCACAGATGAAGGGCCCGATGATGATCAAGCGCGACTTCTCCACCTCGTTCCCGCTCAAGCTCGCGCTGAAGGACCTCGAGCTGGTGCTCGACGCGGCCGATCGACACGATGCGCGGATGCCCGTGGCCGCCGCCACTGCGGAGAGCTTCCGGCGCGCAATCGACCAGGGGCACGGCGACGAGGACATGTCAGCCGTCTTCTTGGCGAGCGCCGACTAGATGGCGGTCGACGAGAGCAGGAAGGGCAAGTCGTACTCGCCGTTCGAGTACGAGGTGGGGCGCGAGAAGATCCGCGAGTACAGCAACGCGATCGGCGTTAATGCGCCGGTGCACCACGACCGCGACGCGGCGCGCGCCGCCGGCTATCGCGATGTGGTGGCGCCGCCGATGTTCGCGGTGGTGTACTCGGCGGGCTCGGTCGCGCAGGGCGTGCTCGACCCTGAGCTCGGGATCAACCTCGGCCGCATGCTGCACGGGAGCCAGGAGTTCGTGTGGGGCGAGCCCGTGTGCTCCGGCGACACGATCATCACCACCACCACTGTCGCCGACCTCTACGAACGCGCGGGCATGGAGTTCTACGTGTTTGAGTCGGTGTCGAAGAACCAGGACGGCCAGGAGACCGTGCGCGGAACCTGGACCAACATCGTGAGGACGGGATGAAAGAGGGCGACCGGATCCCGGAGCTGAAGGTCACCCCGGACAAGTACCTGCCGCACCGCTACGCGGGCGCGTCCGGCGACTTCAACCCGATCCACATCGACCCCGAGTTCGCCAAGGCGGTTGGCCTGCCGGGCAGCATCCTGCACGGCCTTTATGGCATGGCGCTCGTGGCGCGCGCCGCGATCGTGGGTGTGGAGGGCGATGCACGGTCGCTCAAGCGCCTGTCGGTCCAGTTCCGCGGAATGGGCTTCCCCGAGCAGGAGGTCACCGTCACCGGCACGGTGAAGGAAGCGAGCGGCGACCGGATCGTGCTCGAGATGGAAGCCGCCCAGGGCGACAACCGCATCATCCGCAACGCAGAGGCCGAGCTCGAGCTCTAGCCCGCCGCCGCTGCGGCATCGGCGTGCGCCGTGCCCTCCGCGAGGTCGCGCTGGCGAACGAGCGTGAAGCCGATCAGCGCGCCAACCGCGGCCACGGCCCCGCCCACGATCAGGATCGCGTTCAGCCCGCTCGCGAACGCCTCGTGCGCCGCCTGCGGCGCATGGCTGTGCAGCTCCACCGCCTTCGTCTGCACCTGGTGCTGGAAGATCGCGCCGAGGCCGGCGATGCCGGTGGCGATCCCCACCTGACGGCAGGTGTTGTTGATGCCGGAAGCCATCCCGCTGCGCGCGGGCGGCACCACGCCCACCGCCACCTGCGCGAGCGCCGGGTTCGCGATTCCCACCCCGGCGCCGGCGAGCACGAGGCCGGGCAGCAGCTCCATCCAGGACGAGGTGGCCGACACGCCGTGCATCAGGAACAGCCCCGCGGCCACGAGCGCCACGCCGCCGCCGAGGAACCAGCGCGGCGACATGTGGGAGGAGAAGCGACCTGCCAGCGGTGCGAGCACGAGCCCGATGCCGGTGACGGGCAGGAACCGGATGCCCGTCTGAAGCGGCGAGTAGCCGAGGATGTTCTGCAGGTACAGCGTGATGTAGAGGAACATCGCGAACAGCGACGCCGACAGCGTGAACGCCACGAGCGAGACCCCGAGGAATGTGGGCTTGCGAAACAGTGAGAGCTCGAACATCGGCCGCTCCTGGCGCAGCTCGACGACGAGGAAGATCGCGAACAGCACCGCCGCTCCCGCCAGCTCGCCGAGAATCGGCGCGCTGCTCCAGCCCTCCGTGTTGCCGCGGATCAGCGCGAGCACGAGCAGGAACAGACTGGCGGAGAACGTGATGAGGCCCGCCCAGTCGATTCCGGTGGCATCCTCGTCGCGCGAGTCGGCGAGCCGCAGGGCGCCGAGCCCGATCGCGATCACGCCCACGGGGATGTTGATGAAGAAGATGTACTCCCAGCCGAGTCCCTCGGTGAGCCCGCCGCCGATCAGCGGCCCGACAGCCGCGGCCGCGGCGATCGTCGCTCCCCAGACGCCGTAGGCGGTGCCGCGTTCGCGCCCGCGGAACTCCGCGGCGAGCAGCGCGAGCGAGCAGGCGAACATGATCGCGCCGCCCACTCCCTGCGACGCCCGCGCGAGGTTGAGCATGAGCGGCGAGACCGCGAGGCCGCAGACCAGCGAGGCCGCCGTGAAGATGCCGATTCCGACCAGGAACACGCGCTTTCGCCCGAGCAGGTCCGCCAGCGACCCGGCGGTGAGAAGCAGCGCGGCTAGCGTTAGGGCATAGGCGTCAACCACCCATTGCAGGTCCTGAAAGCTCGCATGCAGCGACTTCTCGATCGAGGGCAGCGCGACATTCACGATCGTGATGTCGAGCAGCAACATGAACGTGGCCACGCAGACCACGAGCAGGGTCCACCACTTGCGATGCATTAGACGGGGCGTTCCCCTGTCGGCGCGATCACAATCACAATGATTCAAATGGAGCTGACCGAGCGACAGGCGGAGGTGCTGAGGAAGGTCGTCGAGACCCATGTGGCACACGGGCAGCCGGTGGGCTCCAAGTGGCTCGCCGAGCAGGCCAATCTGCCCTGGCGCCCATCCACGATCCGGGCCGAGCTCGCCAAGCTCGAGGAGCTGGGGCTCCTCCAGCATCCGCACACCTCCGCGGGCCGCGTGCCGACCGACTCCGGCTACCGCTACTACGCCGACGAGCTGCTCGAGGAGGGCAGGCTGCCGGTGCCGCGCCGCGACTTCCGCCTCACCGTGATCCGCCGCGAGGTGGAGGAGACCCTGCGCGCCACCACCGAGCAGCTGTCGCAGGTCACGAACCTGCTCGCGATCGTTTCCGCGCCGCCGCTCGGCACCACCACGATCCGCCACATCGAGGTGCTGCTGCTCCAGCCGCAGGTGGCGATGGTGGTGGTGATCACCTCCACGGGCGGCGTGACCAAGCGCGTGATCTCCTACGACCACCCGGTCGACCCGGGCCTCATCGACTGGGCGGGCGAGTACCTGAATGAGGCGCTCGGCGGGATGGCGCTCGGCGCGCGCATGATCCCCGCAAAGCTCTCGGATCCCGGACTCGGCTCCGGCGAGCGTGCCTTCCTGGCCACTCTCGCCCCGGCGTTCACCGAGCTCGAAGAGAGCGCCGAGGACACGCTGTTCGTGGAGGGTGCGGCGCGCCTCCTCTCGGAGGACCGCGTGCAGGAGCTCTCGCAGATCGACGACCTGATGCTGCTGCTCGAGCGCCGGGTGGCGCTGCTGTCCCTGATGCGCGAGGCGCTCGCCGAGCCGCGGGTCTACCTGCGCATCGGGCACGAGAACCGCGCGCCCGCCCTGCAGTCGCTCAGCATCGTGGCGGCCAACTACGGCCTGGCCAGCCGCAACCTCGGCGCGGTGAGCGTCGTCGGCCCGGTGCGGATGGACTACGCCCAGGCGATCGGCAGTGTGCGGCAGGCCGCCGCGGAGCTCTCCCGTTTCGTGGGAGAGCTCTACGACGAATAGCCCGTTCTAGCCGTCGTGACGGTGATGGCGGTGGTGGTGCCGCCCGTGGCGGTGGTGGTGCCGCGCCTCCGGCTTCCGCACGGTCGTGGTGCGGTCGTCGTTCACGTCGTGGTTCACCGGGTCGTCGCTGCGCGGCGCCTGGTTCACAACGAGCCCGCCGTTGTCGTCGTTCACGTCGTGGTTCACCGGGTCGTCGGCGCCGTTCTTTGCCTGTGCCACCGGAAGAGCGGCGGCCGACATGGCGGCGCTCACTCCGAGGAGGGCGAAAAGCCTCTTGGATCGCTGGGTCATCGGTACTTCTCCTTCACTGATTCGGGACCGTGGCGATCAGAGTGGCGTCACTCACGTCGAGCTTTCAATTGGACCTTGGTCCTACGACAAACGTGAGATCCCGGTCTATCGTGGTGTTGCCGGTATATGACTCGCACCTCAGTCGCCATTCCCGCGCAGGGGAGGGAGGCGGAACGCCCCATCCGATCGGCCCCCCGGCGCCCACGCCTACCCGAGTTCCGCTCGGGCCGCTCCGCCGTTCTCCAGTTCGCCCTCTCGGGCCTCGCCATCGTGGTGCTGCTCGGGCTGGCGGGCGTCGAGCTTCTTCGCCACGCGGGCAACACGCAGGCGCTCAAGGACGCGAAGAACAACACGCGGATCGCGGCGCGGGGCGTCGTGGAGCCCAACCTCACTCCCGGCATGCTGAACGGCGACCGCGCGGCGCTCGCCCGCTTCGACAGCATCATGCGCTCGAGCGTCCTCCAGGCGCCGATCGTGCGCGTGAAGATCTGGACGGGCGACGGCCACATCGTCTACTCGGACGAGAAGCGGCTGATCGGCCAGCGCTACGCCCTGAGCGCCGACGACAAGGCGGTGCTCACACACCGTGGTGTGGCGGCAGAGGTGAGCGACCTGTCGCGTCCCGAGAACAAGTTCGAGCGCGGTCAGGGCAAGCTGATCGAGGTGTACACGGGGATCAGCGGCCCAGGCGGGCGCA
>DATEPK010000226.1:0-4899 GCA_035273245.1 Thermoleophilaceae bacterium | reverse complement strand
GCGATCTCGTTGATGAACGAGATCTTGGTGGCGAGGAACGCGTTCGAGGCGAGCTTGATCATCTCGGCGCTGGCGACGTCCGTGTGCACGATCGGCGCGCCAAGCGGCTCGTACAGAGCCGCCACCCGCGAGGCGAACTGCCCCGAGTCCTCCGCCGCGCCCACCACCACGCGGTCGGGCTCCATGAAGTCCTGTACGGCGGAGCCCTCCTTCAAGAACTCCGGGTTCGACACGTAGCCGAGGTTCGGGCTGCGCCGCTTGATCGAGCGGCCCGTGCCCACCGGCACCGTGCTCTTCATCACGAGCGCGTGATCGGTCGAGCCGCCGATCTCCTCGAGCACGCGCTCCACGCGCGAGAGGTCGGCGTCGCCCGAGTAGGTGGGCGGCGTGTCCACGCAGCAGAACAGGAGCTGCGCGGCGTCGAGCACCTGCTGCATGTCCGTCGTGAAGTGCAGCCGCTCGCGATTGCGCTCCACGAGCTCCTGCAGCCCGGGCTCGTAGATGGGCAGCTCGCCGCGCGAGAGCGAGTCGACCTTCTCCTGCACGATGTCGCGGCAGTGCACCTCCTGTCCGAGCTCCGCGAAGCAGGCCGCGGTAACAAGTCCCACCCAACCAACACCGATGACGCCAATCGGCTCGAGTTCAGCCATAAGTGACGGCGGAGCCTATAGCGACCGCGCGGTGCGGGCGATCGTGATCATCTGATCTTCGGTGAGCGCGCCGGACAGCGAGTTCTGGACCCAGTACCAGGCCTTCTTCGTCCTCCACGCGACCGTGCGCGTCACGTTGCCCTCGAAATACACGTTGTAGGTCTGGCCGTGGTAGTGGCGCGTCTCGTGCTCGCCGTCGAGGATCGGCGGGTTGAAGCCGGCGAGGCCCTGGATGCCCCAGTACTGGCCGAGGCCCGGCGCCTTGACGACGATCCGGTAGGCGGGCCGGTGCTTGTGCTGCTTGGTGATGAAGTCGTACGCGCGCGGCGGCGAGAGGATCTGGTCCGCGCTCTCGATGAGGCGCGGGTAGAAGACCGGCAGCCGGGCGCCCGCCGACACGGTCTGCAGCGCCACCTGCCGCCCGATCGCGCTCGAGTCCACCAGCCCGTAGTTCGCCGGGTTGGTGCCGTGCTTGCGCTTGTGGTGCTTGCGCCTGGTGGGCGCGTGCCTTTGCGCGGTCGCGCTGCTCTGCACGCCGATGAACTCGCGCGCCATCTTGTGCATCTGGGCGTCGCTCGCGTAGACGTAGCTCGCGCCGAGCGAGCCGTCGAACGGCACCTGCTGGATCGGGTGGCCGGCCGACGCCAGCGCGAGCTTGAGCAGCCGCAGCACCGCGGAGGTCGAGTGGATGTCCGAGCGCGTGTACTTGCCGAAGATCTTGAGCAGCTTGTCCCTCTCGCCGAACAGCGTGCCGAGCGACGTCTGCTGCTTCATCTGCGCGAGGAACTGCTGCTGGCGTGACGCGCGCACGATGTCGGTGTCCGTGTGGCGGAAGCGCACGAATGACAGCGCGTCGCGTCCGCAGAGCCGCTGGTAGCCGGGCTGGAGGTTGATCGCGGCGTACGAGCCGCCCGGGTTGTAGTAGCGGTGATCGATGTCCATGTAGACGCAGCCGAGCTGATTCACCGCGTCCACGAAGCCGAGGAAGTTCACGCTGATCACGTGATTGATGCGCAGGCCCGTGATCTCCTTGACGGTCTCGAGCGTGAGGCGGGCGCCGCCGTCCTCGTATGCCTCGTTGATCTTGCCGACGCCGTGCCCCGGGATGCTCACCTTCAGGTCACGCGGGATCGAGAGCAGCGCCGTGGCCTTCTTCGACGGGTCGAGGCGGATCAGGATGATCGTGTCGGAGCGCTGGCCGCCGCCGTAGCCGGAGGCACCCTTAACCCGCGCGTCGGAGCCGATCAGCATGATCGTCTGCGGCTTGCCGGGGGCCGCGATCGACAGGTCGGACTGGCCGAGCTGAAGCGCCGGCGACTCATTGAACGCGTTCACCACGCGCTTGACCTCGTGGAACGCCGCCACTGACGTGCCGCCCGCCGCCGCCACGACGACGAGGAACGCACCCACCAGGATGCGCTTCCAGAGTCCGCCGCCTCTCGGTGGTAGCCCGTCAGGCAATGCGCAGGTGCTTGGCCGGGGTGCGCTGCTGAGCGATCAGATGCACAAACTCCACGAGCGCCGTGCGGTAGCGGGAGAGCGAGCTGATCGACACCCATTCCTCCGGGCCGTGGTGGCCGGCGCCCTCGGGGCCGAACTCGACCGCCGGAACGCCCGCCTCGATGAAGCTGATGGCGTCGGACGCGCCGTCGCGCCCCACGGAGATGCGCTCCGCCGGCGTTCCCTCCGCCACCGCCGAGGCGAGCAGCTGCACGTAGGGGTTGCTGCGCTCCACTATCGCGGGTGCGCGGATGAACACCTTGCCCACCTGAACGTCCGGGAGCGAGCGCACGTTCTCGAGGATGCGCTCGGGGTCCTGGCCCGGCAGGTAGCGCACGTCGACGTCCATCGCGCAGAGGTCGGGCACCTTGTTGATCACGTCGCCGCCGATGATGCGGCCGAGGCTGATCGAGGGGCGGTCGAAGAACTCGGAGGACTCGCGCGCGAACGGGAGCGACTCGATGCGGCGGAACACGTCGATCGCCTTCAGCACCGCGTTGTCGCCGAGCCACGGTGTGGATCCGTGCGCAGCTTTTCCGCTCACCTCGATCCGCATGGCGAGCACGCCCTTCGCCTGCACGCCGATGTGCAGGTCGGTGGGCTCACCGGTGATCGCGAAGTCGCCCGTGTAGCCCTGTTCGACCAGGTAGTCGGAACCCCTCTGCGTGATCTCGTCCGACTCCTCGTCGGACACGACCACGAGGTGCACGCGCACGTCCTTCTGATCGGCGAGGTCGCGCGTGGCGACCATCATCGAGGCAAGCCCGCCCTTCATGTCGTAGGCGCCGCGGCCGAACAGGCGGTCACCGTCGATGCGCGGGACGAACTGCTCCGGGCGCGCGGGCACCACATCGAGGTGGCCGTGGAAGATCACGGTCGGCACGTTCGCCCCCGCGGACGCGCCGACTGTGGCAGCGATCACGGGCAGCCCGTTATGGCTGCCGACGGAAACGTCGACATCGCGTGACTCGAGCCAGCCCTTGACGAAGCCGGCCGCGCTCTGGATCCCCTCGATGGTGCAGGTGTCGTAGGTGATCAGGCGCTCGGCGAGAGCGTGTTCCTGCATCCCGGGTGAGGATATCGGGGGCGCTGGCGGCTCCGTGCAGCCGTGGTTACCCTTGTGCTCCGCGAGCCCCCGCCCGCCCGTTCGCCTTGCACATCCTCGTACTCACCGACCGTGACTGGACCCATCCCCAAGCCGGGGGAACGGGCACGCACCTGTTCGGTCAGGTGTCGCGCTGGGTGGCGTGGGGCCACCGGGTGTCCGTGATCGCGTGCGGGTACGAGGGCGCGGCCGCGCACGAGCGCGTGTCCGACGGGCTCGAGATCCACCGCCTGGGCGGCCGCTCCACCGTCTTCCCGCGCGCGATTTGGCGCCAGTGGCGCGGTCTCGTGCCCGATGCCGACGTGGCGCTCGAGATGGTCAACGGCATCACCTTCCTCACGCCGCTCTGGATGCGCACTCCCCGGGTAACCGTGATCCAGCATGTGCATCGCGACCACTACGTCGAGGAGATGGGGCGCAAGGGCAGCATCGCCGCGTTCCTGCTCGAGACCGCCCCCCTCAAGTGGGTCTATCGCGACTCGCGATTCATGACAATTTCCGAGGCGAGCGCGCGCGACATGGCGAGAACCGGGATAAGCCGAGACAGGATCGAGATCAACCACATGGGTGTTGAGCTCGAAGCCTTCGAGCCCGGCGAGCGCGCCGAGGCGCCCACGCTCCTCTACCTCGGCAGGCTCAAGCGCTACAAGCGGATCGAATACGTGCTCGACGCGCTCGAGGCGGTGCCCGAGGCCGTGCTCGAGCTGGCCGGCGACGGCGACTACCGAGAGGCGCTCGAGGAGGAGATCGAACGCCGCGGGCTCAGCCAGCGCGTGCGGATGCACGGCTACGTGGACGAGGAGACCAAGCTGCGGCTGCTCCAGAGCGCGTGGGTGAACCTCACGGCGTCATCGGCCGAGGGCTGGTGCCTCACCGTGATGGAGGCCGCGGCCTGCCGGACGCCGAGCGTGGCGCTGGCCGTGGGTGGCCTGCCCGAGTCGATCGACCATGGCCGTACCGGGCTGCTCGCGCACGACAGCGCCGAGCTTGCCGAGCAGACGCGCCGCGTGGTCCGCGACCCCGAGCTGCGCGAGCGCCTCGGCACCGCTGCGATGGAACGGGTGCGGGAGTTCACATGGGACCAGACGGCCAGGCGCACGCTCGACGCGCTCGAGGCGCAGCGGCGGGCGGCGCCCGTGGACGGCGAGTCCGGCTGGCGGCGGTTCCTGCGCGACCTCGCCGGCTCGGACACAGGCCGCGCGGCGGGGCTCGGCGCGGCGGTGATGGGCAGCAACGTGATCGCCCTGATCTTCACCGTGGTGTTCGGGCGCCTCCTGCACTCGTCCGGCTACGGCTCGCTGGCCGCGCTGGTGGCGGCGTTCGTGATTCTTCAGGTGCCGGGCAACGCTTTGCAGGCCACAGTGGCGCGCGAGGTGAGCGCCGAGGTGGCTGAGGGAACTCGCGCGCCGGGCGCCGGCGTTCGCACCTGGATCGCGCGGCTCCTGCTCGTGATGGTCGCCGCGCTCGTGATCTCGATCCCGCTGCGGCACGTGATCGCCGCGATCATCGGTGTGCCGAAGGATCCCTGGGCTGCCGCCGCTGCGCTGCCGGCCGCCTGCCTGTGGCTGATCCTCTCCGTTGAGCGCGGCGCGCTGCAGGGCTTCCAGCGCTACAAGCTCGTCGGCGGGAGCATCGCGGGCGAGG
>DATEPK010000225.1:0-3325 GCA_035273245.1 Thermoleophilaceae bacterium | reverse complement strand
GGGCGTGATCGGGGTGGACGTGCAGCGCATCCGGCGCACGCTCGGGCTGAAGGGCGACGCGGGGCGCGAGCTGCCTGATCCCGACACGGTGCCGCAGGAGCGGCTGCGCGAGTTCGAGCGGCACCTGCGGCGCGAGCTCGAGCGTGCCCTGATCGAGCGCACCCAGTCGCTGCCACCGGCCAAGCCGCTTCAGGAGTTCGACCGTGCGCTGCCGTCCAACCCGCTGCAGGACCTCGCCGCGGTGCACCGCGTGGTGGCCCAGCTCAAGCGCCGGCTCGCCACACAGGGGCACGAGATGCGCGGGCGCCGCCGCTCTCAGGTGGTGGACGTGCGGCGCACGATGCGCGCGTCATTGGAGACAGGCGGCGTGCCGCTGCGGCTCAAATACCGGCCGCGCCGCCCGCGGCGGCCTGAGCTGTACGTGCTCTGCGACGTCTCCACGAGCGTGACGAGCGCGAGCGTGTTCTTCCTGTCGGTGCTGCATGCGCTGCACGACTCATTCCGCAAGCTGCGCTCGTTCGTATTCGTCGAGCGGATCTCCGAGGTCACCGACGTGTTCGAGCGCGAGCGCTCCTTCGAGGCGGTTTCCCGCGCGATCGCGAGCGATGCCGGCGTGGCGGACATCTCCGGCTACACCGATTACGGCCGCGTGTGGCTCGAGTTCCTCGACAAGGTGGTGGACGACCTCGACCCGCGCTCCACGGTGATCGTGCTGGGCGACGCCCGCACGAACGGCCGCGAGCCGCACGCCCGCGCGTTCGGCGCGGTGGCCGAGCGAGCCGGCCGGATGTTCTGGATGAACCCCGAGCCGCGGCTCTACTGGAACTACGGCGACTCCGTGATGTCCGTGTACGAGCCCTACTGCGACGGCGTGTTCGAGTGCTGGACAACCAAGCAGCTCGAGGGCTTCGTGAACGCGCTCACGCAGCAGCGCCCGGCGGCGTAGAACAGGGAAGGGCGGCCACGCGGACCGCCCCTCCCAATGCTGCCTCCCCAGCGGTTTTCAGCTAGGCGCCGAAGTCGTACCTCGTGAAGCTCGACCCGAAGCCGACGATCAGGTTGTCCGCCAGCGCGGCGAAGTCTCCGCTCGCGCCGGAGGAGCCGCCGTTGTCGAGGCTGATCTGCGTGATCACCGCATCCGGGTTGTTTGTCACGAAGTAGGCGAGCGACTGCGGGTCGTTCTGGCCGCCCGGGTCGTTCGGCCCAGGAGTCGTCGTCTGCGTCGTCGAGTACCACTTCGCCCCCGGCGCGAGGCCGTCGGCGTGGTAGCTCTGCTGCGGCTGAATCGTCACCCCGTTAATGGCCGGGCTGAAGTTCAGGTTGGCGAACCCGCTCGCGAAGTGCGAGTTGTTCGTCAGGCCGGTCACCGTGATGTGGATGCCCGGCGCCTGGTTGCCCTTGAGGACGTCGACCGAGTAGTCATACGACAGAGCACGTAGTGTCGACAGCGGCACGGAGGCGAACGCCTGGGCCGCACCGCAGGCGCCCTGAACCGTGGCCGAATCGACGCCCACACCGGTCAGCTCGAGGCTGCCGCGGCTGATCGAAACGCCGCAGTCCGCGGTGCTGCCGGTGAGGTAGAAGCCGGCGTCGCCCGTGGAGGAAGACGGCGGGGAAGCGTTGCTGCCCTCGTTGGGGGCGTTCACGACCGGGGTGCCGGGGTTCGCGCCGTTGAGGCCGTCGGTCCCGCGATCGCCCTTGTCGCCCTTGTCCCCCTTGTCGCCCTTGTCGCCCTTCGGACCGGCCGCGCCGACGGGACCCGCCGGTCCCTGAGTGCCACCGAGGCGCGGCTTCGCGGAAATCTGCCTCCGGAGTCCCCTCGTCAGCAGTGACGACGAAATCGTGTTCTTGTGGATGTCCTTGCCCCTGATCGTGTGGTCCTGGATGTCCGACGACGTGATCAGATGGGCCGCCTCTGCCGAGCCGCCCGCGACCACGAGGATCACGGCAGCCAGCAGGAGAATGCTCTTCTTCATGGATGGAGTCCTTCCGCGGCGGATCACGGGCCCGCCGTATGCCCTCCCAGCCGGCCTTTACGGCAGGCGCGATCGCGCGCCGAGCGGCGCGTCTTTCGTTCCGGTCGAGTCCAGCGGTGGATTACGTGACGTATCTCCACCGTTCGAAGGGCCAGCACTTCCCAACGTAAGTGCGGATCGTCCGTTTGTCCAGGGGCGGGCGTCAGTGTGCTGACAAGCCAGCGGCGGCGACATGAATGGCCGGCTCGTCGTAGACTTCATCGAGACAACAGGGGGGCTCGCGGGTAGGCGGGCTGAGATAGCGCCTCTGACACACGTCGCCTGGCGCTGACCCTTCGAACCTGTGGGGTAATGCCCGCGGAGGGAGCAATGCAGACGAGGATCGAGGCTCCCGCACAGGAGCCTCTCTCTTTGGGAAAGACGGCTGTGGCGGCAAGTGGCGTGAGCCGCGCCTACCGCTCGCGGCGAAGGACGGTGGCCGCGCTCGAGGGCGTGGATCTCGACGTGCGCCCGGGCGAGGTCGTGGCGGTGGTGGGGCCGTCCGGCTGCGGCAAGTCCACGCTGCTCGAGCTGTTCGCGGGGCTGCAGTCGCCCGACGAGGGCGAGATCCGCGGCGGCGGGCTCGAGACGTGCGCCTTCATGCCTCAGCGCGACCTGCTCCTGCCGTGGCGCGATGGGCTCGGCAACGCGGCCCTCGCGCTCGAGTGCAAGGGCGTGTCCCGCGCCGCTGCGCGGAGGGCCGCCGCGCCGCTGTTCGAGCGCTTCGGCCTCGCCGAGTTCGAACGCTCTTACCCGCGCGAGCTGTCCGGAGGGATGCGCCAGCGCGTGGCGTTCCTGCGCACGCTGCTCGCGGGCCGGCCGGTGCTCCTGCTCGACGAGCCGTTCGCGGCCCTCGACTCGATCACGCGCGGCTCGATGCAGGAGTGGCTCGCGGAGGCCTTGGCGAGCGAGCCTCGCACCGTCGTGCTCGTCACTCATGACGTGGAGGAAGCGCTGTTCCTGGCCGACCGCGTGGCCGTGATGTCGCCGCGGCCGGGACGCATCGTGGACGAGCTGAAGGTTCCGTTCGAGCGGCCGCGGAAGAGGCGCGAGACGGTCACCTCACCCGCCTTCGCGGAGCTGAAGGAGCGCGCGCTGGAGGCGCTCGGCCAATGATCCTCCGACGCTACCTCCCGGCCGCCGGCCTCCTGATCGCCTTCGTCCTCATCTGGCAGGCGGTGGCCTCGCTGCCCGGCGTGGACAACCTCACTCTCGCCTCGCCGGTGGAGACCTGGCACTCGCTGAAGGTCGACCACGCGCTGCTCTTCTCGAACATGTGGGTGACGCTCGAGGAGGTGGCGCTCGGTCTC
>DATEPK010000224.1:0-2711 GCA_035273245.1 Thermoleophilaceae bacterium | reverse complement strand
CGCGCGCAGTGCAAGCGCCTAGGAGGCGAGAATGAGTGTTCACACATCGGTAAGCCGAGAGACGTATGTGCCCTCGGACCTCTCGCGCGCCGACGAGGACCGTCGCTCCGGCTGGGTCACATTCGCCGGAGTGCTGCTGCTCATCGTCGGCACGCTCAACATCATCGACGGCATAGCCGCGATCAGCAAGGCGCACTTCTTCGTCGGCAACACCGACTACATCGCCGGCGATCTGAACACGTGGGGCTGGGTCGTGCTCTTCCTCGGCATCGCCCTCGTCCTGGTGGGTTTGGGAGTGTTCGCGAAGAACCAGTTCGCCCGCTGGATCGGCGTGGGCGTGCTCGGACTGAACGCGATAGCGCAGCTGATGTTCATCCCGGCGTACCCCTTCTGGTCGCTGTCGATCTTCGCGATCGACATCCTGGCGATCTACGGTCTGGTTGCGTACGGGGCGCATACGTCGCGGGCCGACCGCTAGCGTCGTAGCCGCTGCACCGGCTCACATACGGTGGACGGTGCAGCGCGCGACCTCCTCGCGCTCCGACACGCGTCGAATCGCCTCGCGCAATTCCTCGTCATCGTGGACGCGCACCTCGAGCGTCACGGACCGGCGGCCGTCGACCTGGTCGTCGATCGACAGGTCGTCTACGTGCCCGCCCGAGTCACTGACCGCATCGAGGAGCGGACCGAGCGTGCCGTGGCCCCGCTGATATTCCACCTCCACGGTGCAGCGCGGGCTCGCGAAGGTGAGCAGGCGCGCCCGGACGGGCCTGAGCACCACCAGAACGATCAGCGTGACCACCGCGCCGGAGATCGCGAGTCCCCAGAGTGCGGCGCCGGCCGCCAGTCCCACGGCGGCGCTCACCCATAGCGCCGCCGCTGTGGTGATGCCGCGCACGGCGCCGCGGTCGCGGATGATCGTCCCGGCCCCGATGAAGCCGATGCCCGAGGCGATCTGCGCGGCCACTCGCATCGGATCGACGTTGGGGCCGCGGTGCAGTCCCGGGAACCCGAACGCGCCCGCGATCGTGAACACCGCGGCACCCGTGGCCACGAGCGCGTGGGTACGTATGCCGGCGAGCTGGTTGCGCGACTCGCGCTCGATCCCGATCAGGGCGCCGAGGCCCCCGGCCGCGGCCACCCGCAGGATGTAGTCGGCCGTGTCGAGCACGAGGGCGCGCGCCCCCCTCAGCTGCTGCTGCAGTCAACCTTGGAGAAGGCGGACTGGTAGGCGGCGGCGAGCTGCTGGAGCGCCGACTGGAGCTGCGCCCGTGCGCCGCTTGCGGAAACGCTGCTGCCGAAGTCTCCAACCACCGACTGGAACTTGGAGACGAACTCCTCGTTCGCCGTCTTGACCTGCGCCTTGCGCTGGTCGCTCAGCTTGGGCTGCGCATCAGCGATCTTCTTCAGGTCGTCGCGGATCGCATTCAGGTTGTTCTTCACCCCGTCAGACGTGGCGGTGGCCGGTGTGAGCGCCTTCAGCTCGTTCACCTGCTTCTGGATGTCGGAGCGCGCGCTGCAGACCTGCTTCTCGGCCTTCTGCTGGGCGGACTCGCCGCACCCGGCGACCGCGACCGCCGCCGCGGCGACGCAGATGAGGGTCAGGGGCTTCACGGGATCTCCTCGCATTTGGGACGGCGGCGAAAAGCCAGGGCCGGGCTGCGCCTGTGCAGCCCGGCCGAGGACCTTGGACTAGGCAGGCACGGGCTCGCCGTGCAGAGCCTCCTGGAGCTCGCGCTCCGACTCCTTCGACAGAGATGTCTTGAGCACTGTCCCGCCGTACTGGCTGAGCGCCTCCACGGCCTTGTCGGGCGTGACCTTCTCGACCACCACGAAGAGCGCCGAGTTGCCGGGCTGCAGCATGTCGCGCACCTGCTCCTGGAACTGCTTGTCGATGCCGCTCTTCTCGATCTTGCCGAACAGGGCGCCGAGGCCGGCCCCCACAGCCATCCCGAACACCGGGACGAAGAACAGGAGGCCGAACAGGAACCCCCAGAACATCCCCCAGGTGGCACCGCCGCCCACCGGATGGTGGGAGGTGTGAACGTGGTACTTGCCCTCCTTGTCCCGTGAGATCACGGCGACGGCGTCGGGCTCGATGATCAGCTCGCTCGAGAGACGCCTTACCTCTTCGGCCGCGAGGGAGCCGGTCGTCTCGTCGGGGTAGCCGATGGCGATTAGATCCGCCATGTGTGAGTCCTCCTAGCTTGAGACTTGGTCGCGCACGCGTTCGCGGGCGCCGCGACCAACGTACGAGCCGCGCAGCGCGCCGGCATCATCCGAACGGGGTGATCCTCCGGCGGCCCGGCTCCCAAATGACAGCGGCCCCGCATCTGGGGGCCGCCGCCGGGGAGTGATCGAGGGGAGCCGGGGCTCAGGACCTGAGCACCTTCTCCTTCTGCTCGTCGAACTCCTGATCGGTGAGAATGCCCTGATCATGGAGCTGAGCGAGTGACTTGAGCTGGTCCATCGCATCCCTGGAGAGACCGCCACGGTCAGTCGTCGATCCCCCATTGGTGCCCGTCGGGGCAGCGGCTGCCGCCGCACCGCCCTGGGCGCCCTGTTGTGCCTTCTTGCCTGCGAGATAGGCGGTGCCGCCCACGGCGGCCGCCCTCAGCAGGGGACGTCTCCTCATCAACGGCACGTGAACCTCCTCACTACGGGCCCTCGGGCAGCGAGAGCCCCAGGGCCACCATGATCTCGGGCGCGGC
>DATEPK010000223.1:0-3811 GCA_035273245.1 Thermoleophilaceae bacterium | reverse complement strand
CACCGGCCTCTCGCACATCGACCCGATCGAGAACCGGCTGCTCATGGGCCGCTTCCTCAACGAGGAGATCAGGGCGATGCCGGACATCGACCTCGACTTCCCGCGCGACATCCGCGAGGTGCTCATCCCGCGCGTGATCGAACGCTACGGCGAGGACCGCGCGGCACTCGTGTCGTCATTCGCCTGCTACCGCACGCGCGGTGCGGTGCGCGACTTCGCGAAGGCGCTCGGGCTGCCGCCGGGCGAGGTGGAGCGCGCGGCGCGCTCGGTCGACCCGTGGAGTGCCGAGGAGATCGAGCTCGACATGGAGAAGGCGATCGGCGGCGGCGTGGGGAAGGGGCGGATCGAGAGCTCGCCGCGCTGGCGCGCGCTCGTGCAGCTCGTGCAGGACGCGCACGGGCTGCCGCGGCACGTGTCGCAGCACCCTGGCGGGATGGTGATCTCCACCGAGCCGTTGTGCGAGATCTGCCCGATCCAGCCGGCGGCGATGACCGGCCGCCAGATCGTCCAGTGGGACAAGGACTCGTGCGCCGACGCCGGCTTCCTCAAGATCGACCTGCTCGGGCTCGGGATGCTGTCCGCGGTCGAGCGCTGCGTGGAGGAGATCGCGCGCGTGCGCGGGGAACGGATCGATCTTTCGCGCATCCCGTTCGATGATCAGGACGTGTTCCGCTCGATCCAGGTGGCGGACACCACCGGCACCTTCCAGATCGAGAGCCGCGCGCAGATGCAGATGCTCGTGCAGACGCTGCCCGAGTCGCTCGACGATCTCACCGTGCAGGTCGCGCTCGTGCGTCCAGGTCCGATCCTCGGCGGCGCCGTGCATCCGTACATCGAGCGCCGCAAGCTCTTGCGTGCCGATCCCGAGTACGAAGTGCCGTACGAGCATCCGTCGCTGGAACCCGCGCTGCGCGACACGCTCGGCACGATCGTCTTCCAGGACCAGGTGATCGAGACGGCGATGGCGTTCGCGCGCTTCTCGGCCGGTGAGGCGGAGGGGCTGCGGCGGGCGATGAGCCGGCGCCGCTCAGAGGAGGCGATGCGCGCGTACGAGAAGAAGTTCATCGAGGGCGCGGTGGCGAACGGCGCGTCGCGCGAATCGGCCGAGCGGGTGTACGCGCAGATCGTCGGCTTCTCGGGCTTCGGGTTTCCCAAGGCGCACTCGGCGGCATTTGGACTGCTCGCCTACCAGTCGGCGTGGCTGCGTGAGCACTACGGGCCCGAGTTTCTGTGCGGCCTGCTCAACGAGCAGCCGATGGGCTTCTACCCGCCGGATGCGCTGGTGCACGAGGCGCAGCGGCGCAAGCTCGAGATCCTGCCGGCGGACGTGCTTGCCTCAGACGTCCTGTGCCGCGTCGAGGACGGCGGCTCGCTCGCCGTGCGACTCGGGCTCGGGTACGTGCTCGGCGTGCGTGAGGCGGACGTCCGCGGGATCGTCGAGGAACGGGAGCGGGGCGGTCCGTTCACGTCGCTTGCCGATCTCGCGGCGCGCTGTTCCGCGCAGTCGGATGCGCTCGAGAAGCTCGCGTGGGCCGGAGCTTGCGACTCGCTCTGTTCCGGACGGCGCGAAGCGCTGTGGCTGCTCGGAGTGTCGGCACCGGGCGTATCGGTGAAGGGCGGCGTCCAGCTCGCGCTTCCGCTCGACACAGGGGACTCGCCCGAGTTCAAGGAGCTCACGCCCTGGGAGCGGATGGTCGCCGACTACGGATCCACGCACGTGACCCTGCGCGAGCATCCGCTCGAGCTGCTGCGGCCGCGGCTGCCGGAGGACATGCTGTCGAGCAGCGAGCTCGAGCAGGCGCGGCCGGGGCGGCGGGTGCGGCTGGCGGGGCTCGTCGTGGCGCGCCAGCGGCCGGCCACCGCGAACGGCGTCACGTTCATGCTGCTGGAGGACGAGCACGGAACGATCAACCTGATCGTGCCGCCGCCGATCTACGATCGCTGCCGGCTCGCGATTCGAACCGAGCCGCTGATAGCGGCCGAGGGCAGGCTCGAGCGCAGGTCAGGCACCACCAACGTGGTGGTGGACAGCGTGACGAGGCTCGAGCGTCCCGACATTCCGCAGGCCCAGGTGCGCCACATCGAGCCGCGCCGTGTGTGGTCGAACGACGACACAGACGAGTTGCGCGCGGTCGCACCGGTGGCGCACAGCTTCGGCAGGAGAGGGAGGTGATCAGGTCGGCTGGGTCGCCTTGTGTGACAGCGCGTTGAGCGACTGCTCGATCCAGTGGCGGAAGTAGGCGCGGCCTGCGGTGGCGTCGAACACGCGGTAGATCACCCCGTTCGGCTCCATTCCGAACTGCGCCTCCACGAACGTGTCGCCGCGCGCGGGCGTGAGCAGCCAGTGGGTGTAGGTGCCGGTGTCGCGGCAGTGGAAGCTCAGCTCGCGCATGTCCTCGAGGCGATCGATCTCGAGCGTCGTCTGCATGTTGCGAAGCGGCTGGCGCGTCACCTGCACGAAGACGTCGCCGGGGCGGAAGCTGTCGCCGCGCACTTCCACCACGCGCGGGAACCACTCGGGATGTCGCGCCGGATCTCCGACCAGCTCCCACACTCGCTCGATGGGCGCCTTGATGAGCGCTTGGTGGCGATACTCCGACATGTTCAATGATCCTTTCGCACACTCGGATCAAAGAAAAGGGGTGACTCGCGCCGCGAAGAACCATAGGCTTGCCAAGTCCCCCGTCAAAGAGGAGACCAATTGAGTCCTAGAGCAAGGACAACAGCCCCGAAGCGTTCGGGATCTACAACGCGCCGTGCGAGCACGGCGAAGCGCGGCAAGGGATACTCCGCGCTTGACCGGCTGACCAAGTCGGTCGACGCTGCGCAGGACGCACTGAAGGACCTGCGCGGTGAGATGGGCAGAAGCTCGACGAGCGTCCTCAAGGATGTGGACAAGCAACTCAAGGACGCGCGGAAGAGCCTGCGCAGCACGAGTAAGTCGGTCCTCAAGGACCTCGACGAGCTGCAGCAGAAGCTGCCGGGTCGTGGCGGCGCGAAGAAGAGCACGAGCTCGCGGTCGAGCTCCAGCCGGAGCAAGTCCACGAGCACCTCGCGTGCCAAGAGCAGCACGTCGCGTGCGAAGAGCACAACGTCGCGTGCCAAGAGCGGCGCCTCGCGTGCCAAGAGCACCGCGTCGCGCGCGAAGAGCAGCGCGCCGCGCGCGCGCGCCAAGAAGAGCTGAGGCCCGAGCCTGGCCTCGGGCCCGCCGCCCGAGGCCAGGCTCGACCCGCTACCGTCGGTCCGTGGCCGCCGGAAAGATCCTCGTCGGGACGTCCAGCTGGGCCGACCCGGGCTTCGTGGAGGAGTGGTACCCGCAGGGACTCCCCGCGAAGGATCGGCTCCCGTACTACGCGGAGCGCTTCCGCGCGGTCGAGGTGAACTCGAGCTTCTACGCGATCCCCGAGCGCGACACGGTCGGCCGCTGGGCGCGGATCACGCCCGACGACTTCGTCTTCGACGTGAAGCTGCACCGCCTCCTGTCGCGCCATGCCGCCCAGCTCAAGGAGCTTCCGCCCGAGCTGCGCGAGCTCGCCGACGTGGGGCAGCGAGGGCGCGTGCACCTCACGCCCGAGCTCGAGCAGAAGATGGTCGAGCAGGTGAAGCACGCCTGCGAGCCGCTCGACAAAGCGGGCAAGCTGCGCGCCTTCCTGCTCCAGCTGACACCCGCTTTCTCCCCGGACAAGCACGAGCTCGCCGAGCTCGACCCGATCATCGACGGCCTCGCTCCGCATCCCGTGGCGGTGGAGTTCCGCCACCGCGGGTGGGTGCGCGAGAAGCGGGTGGAGCACACGCTCGCCTACCTGTCGGA
>DATEPK010000222.1:0-7440 GCA_035273245.1 Thermoleophilaceae bacterium | reverse complement strand
ATCAAGGTGCGCCTTGACGACTTCTCCACTCACACGCGCGCGAAGAGCATCAGCGAGCCGACCAATGAGCTGGACACGGTGCTCGCCGTCGCCCGGCAGCTGCTGCGCGACTTCGACCCGCCCCGCCCGGTGCGCCTCCTGGGCGTGCGGGTGGCGGGCCTCGACGAGGGTCGCTCCCTCGCCGAGGCCGGCCAGCTCGAGCTGGCTCTCTAGCGAGCTACCGCGTCGACCAGACCGTGCCGGTGGACGGGAAGTGGAGCCGCGCCTTCACGGCCGGCGTGAGGTCCCACTCGCGCCCCGCCACGTACGGGCCGCGGTCCACCACGCGGGCGGTAACGGTGTGGCTGCCGTAGTGGAACGTCACGCGGGTGCCGCACGGCAGCGTCTTGTTGGCAACGCCGAGTGTGCCGGCGCTGAGCGTCCCGCCGCAGGCGGTGCGGCCGCCGATGAAGCCAGGGCCGTACCACGAAGCCACGCTCTGGCGGTACACGGTCACCTTGCCGCGGGTGTGCACGGCGGACCTGCGAACCGTCGCGGTGGACGACGCCACAGCTGGTCCCACGAGCCGGACCCTCATCCGGTAGCGGCCCAGGCCGTGCGGGCGGAAGCTCGTGCGGAAGCGGCCAGCGGCGGCCGTCCGCGCGCGGGCCACCGTGTCCCAGCCGTGCCCCTTGTTCACCTGCAGGAGGACGCGTCGGCCCGCCTGACGGGTGAGCAGAACGCCCGTGACAGGCACGCGCCCGCCGTACAGCACGTTCTTTCGCTTGAACTTGGCCTCCAGCGGCTGCGCCGGCATCGGAGGAACCGAAGCATCGACGACCTTCGCCGGAGCATCTGCCTTCGCCGGCGCCGTGGCCGCCACGACACCCACGGAGGCGATCGCGGCGCCGGATGCGACCGTCGCACCCACGCCGATACTGCGCATACGCGCAGCGGTATCGAGCTGCATTCATTCCCTTTCTCAGCCCTTGCCCGCGGCGCATGGCCACAGGCGCGCGCAACCAGCACGCAAGACCGGAAGTCCGGTCGGATTCGCCCCATCCAGCCCGGGCCCCTAGCGCCCGGGTTTTAAGGCGGTCCTGCCCTCCGCCTGCGGTGTGAAAAAAGCAGGCAGACGGCGCGGGCCGTTCGAAACAACTGCTTCGAGAGTTCCCGCTACCTCAGCAGGTGTACGTGATCCCGATCACACAAGAAGGCTTGTTTGGAAAACCTTTAAGCGGTGCGCTCGGCCACGTCGGCGGGCTTGGGCGGCGCCGGAAGCGGCGCGTTCGGCGTGCGAGCGATGCAGAGGGCGAGTAGAACGCCGGCGAGCGCCGGCTGGCCGCGGCGCAACTCGGAGGTGCCGCCGAGCATCTCCATCACTTCGAGCGCGGCCAGCACCGAGCGGCACACCTCGGACTCTTCGGCCTCGTCCCCCACCTCGCACGCGAGGCGTGCGAGTGCGATCGCCTCGCCCGCGAGCTGCTCGATCCCGGCGAACGCGCCGCCCATCGCGAACACGAGCGACGACGCCACGCGCTCGAGCAGCAGGTCCGACTCGGTCAAGGGCGTCCCGGGCGGCGGACCGAGGTCCTCGGCGGGCTCGCCCGCGAGAATCCGCTCGAGCTGGCCGCCCAAGACGAAGCGCAGCTGCTCCTCCCCCAGACCCGCCTGAATCGCGGTGCGCACGCAGAGCGTGACGCTCAGGACGGGCCGGCCGTACGGTGCGTCGCTGCCATAGAGGATCTGCCCGGGCGGCACGAGTGAGAACAGCGTGATCAGGTCCGCCGGGTTCCACCACGAGGTGTCGAAGAAGAGGTTGGGCAGCTCGAGCGCGCGGCGCCAGATCCAGGCGAGGTCGCAGATGCCGGCGTGCGCGAGGATCACGTTCGCCCCCGGGTGACGCTCGGCGTGCTGCACCACGTGCTTCCCGAGCGCCGGGATCCCGCGCCCGGCGTGGATGAGGATCGGCACGCCGCGCTCCTCCGAGATCTCGAATAGCTCCGCCGCCTGCGGGTGGTCGAGCGTGAACTGCTCGGCGCGGGGGTGCAGCTTGATGCCGCGCGCGCCCGCGTCGAGAGCGCGCCGCGCCTCACCGGGCGCGTCGGCGTGCGGGTCCACTCGGCAGAAGGGGACGAGCCGCCCGCCGCTCCGCTCCGCCTCCGCCAGCACGCGATCGTTCGCCTCGCGGTAGCCGTCGGGCTCGTGCATGGTGAAGAACACCGCGCGGGCATCCACCGTGTCGAGCATCTCGGTGAGCTCCTCGACGCTCGCCTTCATGCCGTCCGGATCGTTGAAGCCCGTGTGCGTATGCGCGTCGAAAAGCGGCACGTCGCGCAGCTCGCCGAGCGTCGCATCCATCCAGGGGCGAAGGAGCTCTTGGGGATTCACGCGGGGAAGCGTAGAGTAGGCGCGCGCCATGGCCGACGGCCGGCTCACAGGACTCGACGCGTCATTCCTCCACATGGAGAACGGCGGTGCGCACATGCATGTGGCCGCCGTGATGATCTTCGACGGTGAGCCGCCGCCGTACGAACAGCTCATCGAGGCCACCGAGGCCCGCCTGCACCTCGTGCCTCGCTACCGGCAGAAGCTCGCCTTCGTCCCGCTCGGCCAGGGCCGCCCCCGCTGGGTGGATGACCCGCACCTGAACCTGGGCTACCACATCCGCCGTACCTCACTCCCGGCTCCCGGCAGCGAGGCGCAGCTGCGCGCGCTGGCGGGGCGCGTGTTCTCGCAGCCGCTCGACCGCGACAAGCCGCTGTGGGAGCTGTGGCTCGTGGAGGGTGTTGAACCGGGGCCCGAGGGGCCGCGCTTCGCGATGCTCAGCAAGACGCACCACGCGCTTGTCGACGGGATCTCGGGGGTGGACATCGCGAGCGTGCTGTTCGACGTCTCGCCGGACACGCCCACGCTGCCGGACACGGGGCGCTGGACGCCGCGCCCCGAGCCGACCTCCACCCAGCTGTTCGTGGAAGCACTGCTCGAGCGCGCGACCGTGCCACGCGAGGCTGCGCGCTCGCTGCGAGCCCTCTTCCGCGGCCCGCGGCTGGTGGCGCGCTCACTCGGTGAGTCAGCCGTCGGTGTGGGCGCGATGGCGTGGGCGGGGTTGCGCCCGCCGCCGCGCTCGCCCTACAACACCGCGATCGGGCCTCACCGCCGCTTTGCCTGGGTCCGCGCCTCGCTGGACGACGTGAAGGCGATCAAGAACTCGCTTGGCGGGACGGTGAACGATGTGGTACTCGCCACGGTGGCAGGCGGGCTCGGCCTGCACATGCGGCGGCGCGGCATCGAGCCGCGCGCGCCGCTGCGGGCGATGGTGCCCGTGAGCGTTCGCTCCGAGGACGAGCGCGGCAGCCTCGGCAACCGCGTGGCGGCGATGATGGCTCCGCTCCCGGTGGCGGAGCTCGACCCGCAGCGCCGGGTGGCCGAGATCGCGGCCGCGATGCAGGGCATAAAGCGCTCCGGCCAGGCGGTGGGCGCGCAGGTCCTCACGGAGCTGAGCGGCTTTGCGCCGCCCACGCTGATGGCGCAGGGCTCGCGCCTCGTCTCCACCGAGCGCTTCTTCAACCTCGTGGTGACGAACGTGCCCGGGCCGCAGTACCCGCTGTACCTGCTCGGCCGTGAGTTGCGCGAGATCCACCCGATGGTGCCGCTGGCGAAGGGACAGGCCCTAGGCATCGCGATCATGAGCTACAACGGCCGCATGAACTTCGGCCTGCTGGGCGACTGGGACGCGATGCCCGATTTAGGGGATCTGGCTCAGGATCTCGGAGCTTCGCTCGAGGAGCTCGCGGCCGCGGCCGGCGTTCAGCTCGGACACCCGACACCCGACACCCGGCGCCCCGTCCCCACCTGAATATCCTCACTTTGATGCACCCGTCGAACATTCGCCCCCATGCATGAGCGGGTGCTCGTGGCCGCGCGCGAGCTCGGCCTCGAAGTGGACATGACGAAGTTCGAACGCCCCACGCGCACCGTGAACGAAGCGGCCGCGGCCGTCGGTTGCGAGCCGGCTCAGATCGCGAAGTCGATCGTCTTCATCGCCGACGGCGAGCCGGTTGTGGTCGTCGCGAGCGGCGCCCGCCGGATCGACCCGGACGCCCTCTGCAGCGTGCTCGACTGCGCCGAGGCGCGCCCGGCGAGCCCCGACGAGGTGCGCGCGGCCACCGGCTTCTCACCCGGCGGCGTGCCGCCATTTTCCCACGGCCTCCCGGTGGTGATGGACCAGGCCCTGATCGACGAGGGCCAAGTCTGGGCGGCCGGCGGCGACGGCAACACGGTGTTCGAGGTGGACGCCAGGAAGCTCGCTGACCGCACGGGGGCCACGGTGGCGCCCATCGGCGAGGTCTGACCGGAGTCGCTGCCGCAGCCGGTCTGGGAGAGCAGGACGGCGCCGGCCAGCAGCGCCGCCACGCGCGGGCCACGCCGCCAGCCCCACTGAATCCGGGCGAACCAAGCGACGCCGCCGGCGAACAGCAGGCACGCGACCCAGAAGTTGAGCCGCATCCCGAGGATGTGGTGGGCGGGATCCACCCGCAGTAGCTCCTCCCCGATGCGCGCGAGCGAGTAGCCGGCGACGTACAGGGCGAAGATGCCCGGCGCCTTGATCGTCCGTCGTCGCCAGAGCCAGACCAGGAACGCCGCGAGCAGGAGATTCCAGACCAGCTCGTAGAGGAAGGTCGGGTGGAAGGTGGCATACCGGAGGTAGCCGTCCGGGCGGTGGTCAGGCGCGATCCGCAGCCCCCATGGCAGCGACGTGGGCCCGCCGAACAGCTCCTGGTTGAACCAGTTGCCGATGCGCCCGATGGCCTGTGCGACGAGGAGGCCCGGCGCGGCAGCATCGAGGAACGCCGGAATGTCCGCGTGCCGGCGGCGCAGCACCCATAGCCCGCCGGCCACGCCGCCCGCTATCCCGCCCCAGATCCCAAGGCCGCCCTGCCACACGGCGAACGGTCCCCACCAGTGCGGGGGCACCTCGTTCCAGCTCGTGGCGAGGAAGTAGAGCCGGCCGCCGATGAGGCCGCACGGAAAGCCCACCATCGCGACCTCGTAGACCAGTTCGCGCCGCCCACCGCGTGATTCCCAAAGGCGCCGGGTGAGGACGATTGCCGCCAACACAGCGAGCACGTACATCAGCCCGTAGGCGTGCACGAACAGAGGCCCGATGCGCACTCCGTTGCTGCTCGGGCTCGGGATCGAGGCCACGGTCAAATCGTAGGACCCTCCATTCGTACAAACACCTCCGCCCGAACTCTGTACAGCGGGCGAAAGACAGCGGGCGCCGCGCGACCGACCATTCCGCCTAGGTCCGTCGCAAGGAAAGGAACCCGCTTGCCCAGCTTCCCGGATTCAGTCACGGCCATCGAGTCGATGTGGGTGATGGTGGCCGCCATCCTCGTCTTCTTCATGCAGGCGGGCTTCCTCCTGCTCGAGATCGGCTTCTCGCGCATGAAGAACGCCGGCACGATCGTGCCGAAGGTGATCGCGAACCTGTCGATCGCCTCGCTCGGCTACTGGGCGGTGGGCTTCGCGCTCGCGTTCGGCGGCTCAGGCTGGTTCGCCGGCACGCACGGCACCTTCCTGAACACGACCAACAACGCGCTCTTCCCGGCGATCTCGTTCTCGCACGCCACGGTGGCGTCCAAGTGGTTCTTCGAGTTCGTGTTCTGCGCCGTGTCGCTCGCGATCGTGTGGGGCACCACGCTCGAGCGGATCAAGTTCGGCGCCTACCTGATCTACGCGGTGATCTTCTCGACGCTGATCTATCCGATCGTGTCCCACTGGATCTTCGGCGGCGGCTGGCTCGCGAAGAACATCGGGATGCAGGACTTCGCCGGCTCCACGGTGGTCCACCTGATCGGCGCGACCGGCGCCTTCGCGGCGCTGCTCCTGCTCGGCCCCCGCCAGGGCAAGTACGGGCGCGACGGCAAGCCCAACGTGATCCCCGGCCACTCGATGCCGTTCGTGGGCCTGGCGGTGCTGATCCTGTGGTTCGGCTGGTTCGGCTTCAACCCGGGCTCCACGCTCGGGGCGATCGGCGGCCGCTTCGCCGAGGTGGCGATCGTGACGAACATCGCCGCCGCCGCGGGCGTGCTTGGGGCGATGCTCACGATCTACCTGATCACGCGCACGTTCGACATCGGCATGACCGGCAACGGCGCGATCGCGGCGCTCGTGGCGATCACGGCGCCCTCGGGCTACGTGAACTACTGGGCGGCGCCGATCATCGGCTTCATCGCCGGAGTGATCGTCGTGCTCTGCGTGATCGCGATCGACAAGAAGCTGGACGATCCGGTGGGCGCCCTGTCTGCGCACGGCGTGGCGGGCGTGTGGGGCACGCTCTCCTGCGGCATCTTCACGGCGCCGCACCTGGCCAAGCTGAACGGCGTGGGCCACGCCGGCCTCGTCTACACGGGCTCGTTCCACCAGCTCGGCGCGCAGGCGCTGGGCGTCACGGCGGCGTTCGTGTCCGTGTTCGGCGTCTCGTTCCTCGTCTTCTTCGTGATCAAGGCCACCTACGGCCTGCGCGTGAAGCCCGAGGAGGAGCGCTACGGGCTCGACCTCGTCGAGCACGGCATGTGGGGCTACCCGGAGCAGTTCATGCCGGTGCCGGGCTCGGAGTACCACCCGCCCGCACCGCCGGCACAGCGGCCGCGACCAAGGCCGGTTCCCATCGGATTGGGACAGGAGGCATAAGTGAAGAAGATCGAGGCGATCATCCGCGCCGAGCGCCTGCAGTCCGTGCAGGACGCGCTCGACGAGCTGGGCGTGTCCGGCCTCACCGTCACCGAGGTGATGGGCTGCGGCCGGCAGAAGGGCTACACCGAGCAGTACCGAGGCTCGCGGGCGAACATCTCGCTGCTGCCGAAGCTGAAGGTGGAGTCGGTCGTGTCCGACACGCTGGTGGACCGCGTGGTCGACGCCATCGTGGGCGGCGCGTACACCGGCGAGACGGGCGACGGCCGCGTGTTCGTCTACGACGTCGAGCAGGCAATCCGGATCCGCACCGGCGAGCGCGGCGAGGACACCGTGCGCCACGAGACGCCCGTGGGCTGGGGTTACTGAGCTGCGCGCGCTGCGACGCATCTGGCGCTGGATCCGCGCGGTGATCGCCGACCGCGGCGAGAACGAGCCCGTCCCGATCTTCCTCGAGAAGGGCGCCGAGGACGACAGCTACCGCTTCCGGCTCGGCCTGCGGGCGGGCATCGGCGGGCACGACACCGCGCGCATCCCGGTGGGCAAGCGGATCAACCCGGACCCTCACCCGGTGCTCAAGGAGATCCACCACTGTGAGGTGGCCGGACGGCTGCTCGAGGCCGCGAACGTGTACGCGCTGCGCGAGAAGGTGGCACAGCTGCTCGACTCGATCGCGCCCTCGCGGTCTCTGCCACTCGCCTACTTCCGCGTGCCGGCGATGGACTACGTCGTGCCGGTGTACGAGGACGACGGCCACATCGT
>DATEPK010000221.1:0-2810 GCA_035273245.1 Thermoleophilaceae bacterium | reverse complement strand
CCGCCACGGCCGAGCCGAACGCCAGGCCGGCGCGCTCGTTCATCAGCGTCGTGATCGCCACGTTCCAGCCCTGCCCCGGCTCGCCCACCACGTTCTCGTCCGGGACGTAGGCCTCCTCCATGAAGATCTCGTTGAACTCGGCCTCGCGCGTGATCTGCACGAGCGGACGCACCTGCACGCCCTCCTGCTCCATGTCCATCAGGAAGTAGGTGAGGCCCTTGTGCTTGGGCGCGTCCGGATCCGTGCGCGCCACGAGCATGCACCACTTGGCCTCGTGCGCGTAGGTGGTCCACACCTTCTGGCCGGTGATGTTCCAGCCGCCGTTTGACTTCACCGCGCGAGTCTTCAAAGAAGCGAGGTCCGAGCCCGACTCCGGCTCGGAGAAGCCCTGGCACCAGATCTCCTCGGCGGACAGGATGGGTGTGAGGAAGCGCTCCTTCTGCTCCGGCGTGCCGTGCGCGATCACCACCGGGCCGCCCATCACGAGGCCGAGCACGTTGGCGAGGCCGGGCGCCTTCTGGCGCGCCATCTCCTCGTTGAAGATCGCCTGCTCTATGAGGGTGGCGCCGCGGCCGCCGTACTCCTTCGGCCACGACAGGCCCGCGTAGCCGGCCTCGTGAAGCGTCTTCTGCCACGCGCGGCGGAACTGGAACATGTCCTGCTCGCCTGCCGGCTCCTGGCCGGGGTTGTTCTTCTCGAGCCACTCGCGCAGCTCGTCGCGGAAGGCCTGCTCCTGGGGCGAGAGGGTCAGATCCACAGGTGGCGCATCCTAACGGCCGCCTGTCACAAAGCGCGGCGCCGCTTCGTTTAGAGGGCATGAAGCTCTACGACTACGTCGCATCCTGCAACTGTTACAAGGCCCGGCTGCTGCTCGCGCAGCTCGAGCTGCCATATGAGCGCGTGCCGATCGACATCTTCGACGGCCACACGCTCACCGACGAGTTCGCGCGCATCAACCCGGCGCGCACCACGCCCGTGCTCGAGACCGACGACGGCCGCTACCTGCCCGAGTCGGACGCGATCCTCGTCTATCTGGCCACCGGCACACCGTTCCTGCCCGAAGACGCGTTCGAGCTCGGCCAGGTGGCGCGCTGGCTCATCTACGAGCAGACCTACGTGATGCCGCTGATCGGCGGCCTGCGCTTCCGGCTGCTTGTTGGCCGGCTCGAGGAGTCAGATCCGCGAGTAGCCCGCAGGAGGGCGGCCGCCGGCGAAGCTCTGCGGCTGCTCGACGACCACCTGGCCACGCGGGAGTTCTTCGTGGGCGAGCGCTACACGATCGCGGACATCGCGATCTACGGGTACACCCACCGCGCCGAGGAGGCCGGAATAAAGCTCACGCCATACGCGAACGTCCGCTCCTGGTGTGAGCGGGTGGAAGAGCAGCCGCGGTACATCGAGGACGTCGAGCCGTACCCCGCCAACGCCGCTCCAGGCGCCGGCCGGTCGATCTACGACTAGCCGTCCTTGGGGCCGTGGCCGTGCTTCTCCGGGCCCTTGCCCGGCCCCGGCGCGGGCGCGCCGCCCGACTGCCCGGCCTGCTGCATCGCCTGCTGGAGCTCGGCCAGCACGGTGCTGCGCTGGTCCGGCCAGTTGAGCCGCTGGCGAAGGTAAGGGATCGCCTTGTCCGGCTGGCCCGACTTCAGATACGCGTCCCCGAGGTTGAAGAGCGTGTACGCGTAGTTGATGCTCGAGCGCTGATCGGCTGGGAAGGCTGCGAGTGCCTTCTGCAAGAACGGGATCGCCTGCTGGGGATGCCCGGAGTCGATCAGCGACTTGCCCTGGTTGTTCAGCCCGATCGGACCTTGGGTGGGGGGTGTCGAGGTGCCGGGTGACGGGGTTGCGGCCGGCGTGCTCGTGGTCTGGGCAGCCTGTGTCTGCGTGTGGGTCTTCTTCTTCGCGTGGTGCGTCCGGTGGTGATGGGTCGAAGCCTGCTTCGGCGCGCCCGAACCTCCGCCGCTGCTCGTGATCAGCGCGATCGCTATGCCCACGAGGGCCAGACCAACCACCACCGCCGCAAGCGGAAGCAGCCGGCGCCTGGAGCGTGCGGCGACGACGGGCGGCGGCGGCGCTGCAAGGAACCTCGTGGACGCCGTGGCCTCGCGCTCGAGGGCCGCGCCCAGCTCATCCGCCAGCTCACCGGCGGAGGCCTGCCGGCGGCGCGGGTCGCGCGCCATAGCCCGCTTCAGCACGTCCGCCGCCTGCCGCGGCGCGTCCGGCCATGCCTCACGCAGGTCCGGCGGAGGCTCGGTGGCGGCCTTGTGAGCGATATCGATCGGCCCGTTGCCGGTGCGCGCCTTGCGTCCGCTCAGCAGCTCGAACGCCACGGCGCCGAGCGCGTACACGTCGGCTGCGCTGGTCACCTCCGTTCCATCGACCTGCTCCGGCGCCATGTAGGCGGGTGTACCGAGCACCACGCCACTCTGCGTGATGCGCGTGTGCCCGGCCGCCATGCCGATACCGAGGTCCACCAGCTTCACCGATCCGTCGGTGCCGAGCAGGATGTTCGCCGGCTTCACGTCGCGGTGAACGATCCCCTGCGCGTGCACGTGGTCGAGCGCCGCGGCAAGGTCGCGCACGATCTCGAGCGCGCGCGCGGCCGGCAGCGGGCCGCGCTTGAGCGCCTCCGCGAGCGTCTCCCCATCCACGTACTCCATGACGATGAGCACGCCCTCTTCATAGGTCGCCGTGTCGAACACCGACACGAGGCCCCGGTGGTTGAGCGAAGCGCCGAGCCGCGCCTCCCGCTGGAGCCGCCGGGCCATCTCCTCCGGGCTGTCCGCGTGCACGCGCTTGACCGCCACCTTGCG
>DATEPK010000220.1:0-5793 GCA_035273245.1 Thermoleophilaceae bacterium | reverse complement strand
TACCGCCGCTTCGGGATCCGCGAAGCGGCGCAGGACGACTTCGCCGCGATGCAGGAGGTGCTCACCAGGCGCATGGCGCAGTACGTCGCGCAGAGAGAGCGCTCGCCGCACGAGAAGAGCTACGACGCGAGCTTCGCAACCGCTCCCGGGCTGATCGTGATCGACGGCGGCAAGGGCCAGCTTTCCGCCGGCGTCCAGGCGCTCACCGAATTCCGCGACATGGGCGTGACCGTTGTCAGTCTGGCCAAGCGGATCGAGGAGATCTTCCTGCCCGGCGTGACAACGCCCATCGTGCTGCCGCACGACACTCCGGCGCTCCAGCTCCTGCAGCGCGTGAGAGACGAGGCCCACCGCTTCGCGATCGAGTTCCACCGCGGCCGGCGCGATAAGGCGATGACACGCTCGATCCTCGACGAGCTCCCAGGCGTCGGCCCCACGCGCAAGCGGCTGCTGCTCCAGCACTTCGGCTCCCCGGAGCGCTTCCTGCAGGCGAGCCGCGAGGAGCTCGAGGCGGTGCCCGGCCTCCCCGGCAAGGTTGCGCGCGAGATCCACGAGTACGTTCACAAAATTCGCTGAACGGGCGCGCCGGAGGGGCCGCTAGTGTGATTTAGGAGCATGCCTTCTTGGAGAAAGGCCCTCCGACTCACCACGGGCCGGCCGCTTAGCGGTTCGATCGAGGACTTCGTCGTCATCACCGGCTTCTCCGGAGCCGGCAAGTCGCAGGCGATGGCCTGCTTCGAGGACGCCGGCTACTTCTGCGTCGACAACCTGCCGCCCGAGATGATCCTCTCCCTGGCGGACCTGTTCCAACACGAGGGCAGCAAGGTGGAGCGAGCCGCGGTGGTGTCGGACGTGCGCGGCGGTGAGTTCTTCGAGGGCCTCGTGCGCGTGCTCGACGAGCTCGAGGAACGCGGCACCGACTACCGGCTGCTCTTCCTCGACGCCTCCGAGCACGAGCTCGTGAACCGCTACAAGGAGACGCGCCGCCGGCACCCGCTCGCGAGTGGCGGCGAGGTGGGCGGCGGCATCCACATCGAGCGCGAGCTGCTCGAGCCGCTCCGCGAGCGCGCGGACGTCCGGATCGACACCACCGACATGTCGGCGAGCCGCCTGCGCCGCGTGGTGGCGGACAAGATGCTCACGCCCGAGACCGAGGGGAAGCTCGCCGTCACCTTCCTCACCTACGGCTTCAAGCACGGCACGCCCCGCGAGGCGGACCTGTCGTTCGACGTTCGCTTCCTGCCGAACCCGCACTGGGAGCCGGAGCTGCGCGAGCTCACCGGACGGGATCGCGCGGTGATCGACTACGTGAACAACGCCGACGGCCTGCACGACTTCTACGACCGCCTCGTGCCGCTGCTCGACTACCTGCTGCCCGCCTACGTGCGCGAGGGCAAGTCGCACCTCACGATCGGTATCGGGTGCACAGGCGGCCGGCACCGCTCGGTGGTCATCGCCGAGCACCTCGCGCAGGTGTACGGGGACCGCGACGGGCTGCTCGTGGACGTGGTCCACCGCGACGTGGACAAGCCTCCGCGGCGGCCCTGATCTGGTTTCCGCGGCACCCCGGCCGGGCAGTGTCGCGCTGATAGATTGCGTTTCCTTGGGGAACCAGACTGGAGAAAGGACGGCCGGATGTCGGTAAGGGCCGGAATCAACGGCTTCGGCCGGATCGGCAGAAACGTATTCAGGGCGGCGCACGCGAAGGGCGCCGACATCGACTGGGTCGGGGTCAACGACATCACCGACACGGGCACGCTCGCCCATCTGCTCAAGTACGACTCGATCCTCGGCCCGTTCCCGGGCGAGGTCGAGGCGACCGACGACGGGATCCTCGTCGACGGCAAGGAGCTCAAGGTCTTCGCGGAAAAGGACCCGGCGGCGCTCCCCTGGGGCGACAACGGCGTGGAAGTGGTGATCGAGTCCACCGGCTTCTTCACCAAGCGCGAGGACGCCGCCAAGCACCTCGATGCCGGCGCGCGGAAGGTGATCATCTCGGCGCCGGCCACGGGCCCGGACGCCACCCTGGTGCTCGGCGTCAACGACGACGCGTACGACCCCGAGAACCACACGGTGATCTCGAACGCGTCGTGCACGACCAACTGCCTGGCGCCCGTCGCGCACGTGCTGCACGAGAGCTTCGGCATCGTGCACGGGCTGATGACCACGATCCACGCCTACACCTCGGATCAGCGCCTTCAGGACGCGCCGCACAAGGACCTGCGGCGCGCCCGTGCCGCCGCGATCAACCTGATCCCGACCTCCACGGGTGCCGCGAAGGCCATCGGCCTCGTGATCCCGGAGCTCGACGGCAAGCTCAACGGCACTTCCGTGCGCGCCCCGGTTCCGACGGGCTCGCTCGTCGACCTCGTCTGCACGGTTGAGAAGTCCACGAGCGTGGACGAGGTCAACGGCGTGTTCAGGGAACGCGCGGACACGGGCGCTCTCGAGGGAATCCTTCAGTACACGGAGGATCCGATCGTGTCGAGCGACATCGAGCAGAACCCGTACTCCTCGATCTTCGACGCCGGCATGACGATGGTCATTGAGGGGACCTTCGTGAAGGTCTGCGCCTGGTACGACAACGAGTGGGGCTACTCGAACAGACTGGTTGACCTGACGGAGCGGGTCTTGGCGCACGCGCCGGCGCAGGCGGGCGGGTAGCCGCCGCACCGCGCTGGCCCGCATGGGGGAGATGGCGGCGTTCCGCAAGAAGACGGTGCGCGACCTCGACGTGCGCGAGGGGATGCCGGTGCTCGTGCGGGTGGACTTCAACGTCCCGCTCGAGAACGGGCGGGTAACTGACGACGCTCGCATCCGCGCAGCTCTCCCGACCATCAACGAGCTACGCGGCCGCGGCGCGGCGCTCGTGCTCTGCTCGCATCTCGGGCGGCCCAAGGGCCGGGACCCCGAGTTCTCGCTGCGGCCGGCCTCCGAGCGGCTTGGCGAGCTGCTTGGAAAGCACGTGCACCAGGCGCCCGAGGTGGTGGGCCCGGAGGTGCGCCGTGGCGTCGCACGGCTCGAGGCGGGCGAGGTGCTCGTGCTCGAGAACACGCGTTTCGAGCCAGGTGAGACGAAGAACGACCCCGAGCTGTCGCGCGAGCTCGCATCGCTTGCTGATGCGTACGTGAACGACGCCTTCGGCTCGGCTCACCGCGCCCACTCGAGCACGGCCGGAGTGACGGAGTTCCTGCGCCCGGCGGTGGCGGGCCACCTGCTCGAGCGCGAGGTGACCACGCTCGAGGGCCTCGTCGAGAATCCCGAGAGGCCGCTCGTGGTGGTGCTCGGCGGCGCGAAGGTCACGGACAAGGTGAAGCTGATCGAGCGCTTCCTCGACATCGCGGACGCGATCCTCATCGGCGGCGCGATGTGCTTCGCGTTCTTCAAGGCCCAGGGCAAGCCGATCGGCGATTCGCTCGTGTACGAGGAGGGCGTGGAGGTGGCGCGCGACGTGCTCGAGCTTGCTGAGCGGTCGAGCTGCCGGCTGCTCCTACCGCTCGACCTCGTGCTCGGCAGGAGCTTCGACGCCGAGACCGAGCGCAAGGAGCTCGACGGCACCGACGTGCCGGACGGCTGGATGGGCCTCGACATCGGCCGGAAGACGGGCGAGGCGTACGCGCGCGAGATCGCGGCCGCGGGCAGCGTGTTCTGGAACGGGCCGATGGGCGCGTTCGAGATGCAGCCGTTCGCCGCGGGCACACGCTCGCTCGCCGAGGCGGTGGCGGGCGCGTCCGGCACTACGATCGTCGGCGGCGGCGACAGCGCGGCCGCCCTTGCGGAATTCGGGCTGGCGGACAAGGTCACCCACCTGTCCACCGGCGGCGGAGCCTCGCTTGAACTGCTCGAGGGCAGGGAACTCCCCGGGGTGGAGGCCCTGGACGATGCCTGAGCGCACGCCGTACATAGCCGGCAACTGGAAGATGTTCAAGACGATCGCGGAGGCCCGCGCCTTCGCGAAGGACTTCCGGCCGCGCGCGGAGGGCATCGATGGGGTGGACGTGGGGCTCTGCGTTCCCTTCACGGCCCTCGCCGCGACGGTGGAGGAGTGCGAGGGCAGCGGGATAAAGGTGTGCGCGCAGAACATGCACTACGAGGACGAGGGCGCGTACACCGGCGAGGTGTCGCCGCCGATGCTCACCGAGCTGGGGGTGAACGGCGTCGTGCTCGGCCACTCGGAGCGCCGGCAGTACTTCGGCGAGACCGACCGCGCGCTCCAGGAAAAGGTCCCGGCCGCGCTGGCCGCGGGGCTCGAGCCGATCCTGTGCGTGGGTGAGAGCGAGGAGGAGCGCGAGCAGGGCGAGACCGAGCGGCGGCTTCGACACCAGGTGCAGGAGGCGCTCGAGAAGGTGGACCCCGGGGACCTCGGCAAGGTGGTGATCGCGTACGAGCCGATCTGGGCGATCGGCACCGGCAAGGTGGCGACGAGCGAGCAGGCGCAGGACGCGATCGCCTTCATCCGTGCTCTCGTGGGCGACCGCTCGAAGGACGCCGCCGACGTCGTGCGCGTCCTCTATGGAGGCAGCGTGAAGCCCGACAACGCAGCCGAGATCCTCGCGCAGCCAGATGTGGACGGCGCACTTGTGGGCGGTGCGAGCCTGGATCCCGAGGGGCTCGCGACGATCGTGTCGGCGGCAGCAGGATGACCCTTCCGGACGGGCCGGGCAAGCCGCCCGTGCCGGCGGTGTGCCTGGTCGTGCTGGATGGCTGGGGGCTCGCCCCCGATGGGCCGGGCAACGCGGTGTCGCTCGCCAAGACAGCGGTGTTCGACGAGTTGTGGGAGCGCTACCGCCACACGGAGCTCACCACCTGCGGGCGCGCTGTCGGGCTGCCCGAGGGCCAGATGGGCAACAGCGAGGTCGGCCACCTCAACCTCGGCGCCGGTGCCGTGGTGAAGCAGGACCTCACGCGCATCCAGGACGCGATCGAGGACGGCTCCTTCTTCGAGAATCCGGTGTTGAAGAAGATCTGCGCCGCTGGGCGCGAGAGCGGCAGGCTGCACCTGCTCGGCCTGGTGTCGAAGGGCGGCGTGCACGCCGGGTTCGAACATCTGCGCGCGTGCATCGAGATGGCGGCGCGCGAGGAGGTGCCCGACATCGTGCTGCACGCGTTCACCGACGGCCGCGACACCGCGCCGGACTCGGGTGCCGGCTACGTGGCAGAGGCCGAGGGCTGGCTGCGCGAGGCGGGCGGCAGGATCGCCACCGTCACCGGGCGCTACTACGCGATGGACCGCGACAAGCGCTGGGACCGGACCAAGCTCGCCTACGACGCGATCGTGCACGGCGAGGCGGACACTCCGCACGCTGAGACGGGCGAGGCCGCGGTGCGCGCCGCGTACGAGCGCGATGAGACCGACGAGTTCATCAAGCCCACGCTCGTCGGCGAGGAGGGGCGCATCCGCGACGGCGACGCCGTCCTCTTCTTCAATTTCCGCCCGGACCGCGCGCGGCAGCTCACGCAGGCGCTGGCGGATCCGGACTTCGCGGAGTTCGACCGCGGCGATGCGCCGAAGATCGCGTACGCGTCGCTGACGGAGTACCAGGAGGACTGGGGCTACGACGTGGCGTTCGCGCCCGACCGCCCGAGCGTGACGCTCGCATCCACGCTGGCGGACGAGGGCGCCCCACAGCTGCACGTGGCGGAGACCGAGAAGTACGCGCACGTCACCTACTTCTTCAACGGAGGCGAGGAGCACGAGTACCCGCGCGAGGACCGCTTCCTCGTGGACTCGCCGCGCGACGTGCCCACGTACGACCACAAGCCCGAGATGAGCGCCCGCGCCGCGGCCGACAC
>DATEPK010000219.1:0-5612 GCA_035273245.1 Thermoleophilaceae bacterium | reverse complement strand
CGTGGACGTGCGCTTCAAGCTGCCGATCTTCCTTCCGGCGAAGGTGGCCTTCGACGCCTCACGGTCGAACGGCGGCTGGGAGTTCAGCGTCACCGGCGCCAAGGACGGCAAGCCCCACCTCACCGGCGAGGTGGCAGATTCGCGTTAGTGCACGGTCACGGGGATGAGCACGCTCGACTTCACCCCGTCGTCGTCCACAACAGTGAGCTTCACCTGGTAGGTGCCGGCCACGGTCCACTTCCAGTAGGTGGACGTGCCAGCGCTCCACGTTGTCTTGTCGACCGCGCCGTCGTTGTTGAAGTCCCACTGGTACCTGCTGATGGTCCCGTCGGGATCGCTCGAGCCGGTGGGCAGGAAGTAGGTGTTGGTGTTCACCGCCGGAGACGCCGTCGTCACCACGCCCGCCGCAACCGGGGGCGCGAGCACCTTCAGCTGCGCGGTCGTCACGCTCGTCACACCCCAGTCGTCCGTCACTCGCAGGGCGATCGTGCGCGTGCCCCACGTGCCGAACGTCGTCGTCACGGTGTCACCGGCGCGCTCGAACGTGCCGTCGCCGTCGAGGTCCCACTGCCAGGCGACCACCTGGCCGTCCGGGTCGCTCGACTGCGAGCCGTCGATCGTCACGGGCTCACCCTGCACGACCTTCGACGGCAGCACGATCTTGGCGACCGGCGGGCGGTTCTCAACGTGGATGTCCAGCGTGCTGTAGCCCTGGTGTCCGTGGGAGTCGGTCACGCGGAGGTGCACCGTGTAGTTGCCGGGCGTCGTGTAGGTGAGGCTCGAGGACGTGCCGCCGCTCGCGTAGCTGCCGTCGTCGTTCATGTCCCACTCGTGCTTGACGATGTGCGTGGGGGAGATCGAGTCGTCGGCGTGACACCAGAGGGTGGTGCCGGACGCGATGTCGGTCTGGTCGCACGTCAGGCGGCTGGCGGGCGGCGGATAGTCGTGCACGTGGATGGTGGCGCGCGCGGTCGCGGAGTTGCCGTCGTTGTCCGTCACCTTCAGGGCCACGCTGTAGTCGCCGGGCTTCGTGTAGGTGTAGGAGTGGCTCGTGCCGTCCTGCCCGAAGGCGCCGTCGCCGTTCAGGTCCCACTCGTACTTCACGATGTGGCCGTCCGGGTCGTACGAGCCGTCCGCCGTGGCGGTCACGTTCTGGCCGATCGTCGCGTCGGTGGGCACATGGATCACGGCCACCGGCGCGCGGTTCGCGTTCACCGTGATGGTGGTCGTGGTGGTGCTCGTGTGCTCCTTCGAGTCAGTGACCTTGAGCTTCACGGTGTAGTGGCCCGGGTTGTCGTAGCGGCGGCTCACGCTCGAGCCGATGGTGTCGAAGTGCCCGTTGCCGTCGAGGTCCCAGTTCGACTTCACGACGTTGCCCGAGCTGTCGAGACTCGTGAAGTCCACGGTCTGGCCCGGCGCGATCGTGGTCTGCGGGTAGGCGGAGATGCGCGCCTTCAGCGCGATGTGCGGCAGCGTCTTCGAAGGCTGCTTCTCAGGCGTGGGGTTCGACGGATTGCCGCCGACGAGGCGCACGTAGCCCATGCCGTCGCGCCAGCGATGCCAGACGCGGTGCACGCCGTTCGAATAGTTGCCCTCGATGCTCGTGAGCGTGTGCGTCTTCGTGTAGACCGCCTCGACCACGCCCACGTGCTCGGGGAACGTGATCAGCTCGCCCGGGCGGGGACGCTGCGTCCACTTGCCGCTCGCCTGCGCCCACGCGCGGATCGTCGGCACGTAGCCGAGGCCGTGGCCGCCGGGGCCGATCGGAACGCCGGCGCGCTTAGCGATGTAGGAGGCGAAGTACGCGCACCAGGGGGCGCCGTAGTAATGCGGCGTGGTCGCGAGGTCGTAGCGGTGGATCGCGGGGGCGCGGTTCGACCCGTCGGGGATCTCGTGCACGCCCTTGGCCAGCTCCTTGCGCGCCAGCCTCACGATGCGCATCGCCACCTTCGCGCCGGCGGCATCTGCCCGCGGAGTCCTGTGCGCGGGCGCGGACGGCGCCACCGTGAGCGGCAGCGCGAGCAGCGCGCAGGTTGCAAGGGCGCGTGAGAGCGTGCGTGTACGGAGGGGGTACGGCGGCATGGAGATTCCGCCCTGTGATCGGCGGTACCTCCGAACCACGGATGGGTTATCCGTCCAGCCCTTGACAGCGCCCTGACGAATACCTAACATCGCTAGGTAATGAGGCCCGAGGCGCTCAAGGGACACCTGGATTCGCTCCTCCTAGCCGTGCTGGCTAAGGAGCCCGCGCACGGCTACGCGGTGCTCGAGCGGCTGCGCGAGCGCAGCGGCGGCGCGTTCGATCTGCCTGAGGGCACGATCTATCCCGCGCTGCATCGCCTGGAGGAGGCCGGGCTGCTGAGGAGCAGCTGGGCGCCGGGCGCCACGCGGCGGCGGCGCATCTACGAGGTCACGGCGAAGGGGCGGCGCGCGCTGAGCGGCGCGCGCGGGGACTGGCGGACGTTCTCGGATGCGGTGAACGCGGTGCTGGCGGGCGCATGATCAGCGCCTATCTCGACAGGCTCTCGGCTGAGCTGCGCGTGCCGGCGCGGACGCGTGCGCGCATCCTGGCCGAGGCGCGCGACCACATCGAGGAGTCGATCGCCGCCGGCAGGAGCGAGGCCGAGGCGCTGGCTGCCTTCGGCGAGCCGGGCCTGCTTGCCGCCCGCTTCCACGAGGAGCTCGCGAGCTCGAGCGCGCGGCGCGCCTCGGCGCACACCGTTCTCCTTGTCGCCGTCTTCGGGATCGCCATGACGCTCGCGGCCTTCGGACCTGCCAACGCCTTCGGCCTGGGGATCGTCGTATTCATAGGGGCGCAGCTCGCTGCCGTGGCGGGCGCGATCGCCTTCGTTCGCTGGCTGCGCTATCGCTCGACCGTGGCGGTGCCGTCGGATCGGCTCGGCGACATCTACCGAGCCAACGCGCTCACCGCGGGCGCAATCGGAGTTGTCGCGCTCGCTGAGCTCGTGAACGGTCTCGGGGCGGGCAGGCCCGCGCTCGCCGTGGGGGGCGGGGTGCTGCTTGCGGCGGCGTCGGCGGTCGGGCTCCGCGTCCGCAGCGCAAGTGCCCGAGCGCGGGTTGTGCCGGCAGCGGCGCCGGACGAGGATGTGCTCGATGACGTCGTCGCGGTCGGAAATCGCTACGCGCCGCAGCTCATGAGCGCGGTGCAGCGCACTCCCGCCTGGCTTGACCTGCGTCACAAGCCGTGGCGCTTCTGCCTCGTCTTCGCCACCATGTGCGGCCTCGCGCTTGCGGGGTGGCACGCCCTGGTGGAGGCCGGCGGACCTCCCGACGTGAGCAATGTCGCGCGGGCCCTCCTCGCCGGCGTTGTGATCGCATCGATCGAGGCCGTCGCCGTCATCGCCTGCTTCGCCGCCTTCGGCCGCTTCCTCGGCATCCGGCGCTAGCGGGCGCCTAGATTCGCGCACCCTCAGCAGGGGTATGTCCTGCTGGTGGCGGCCACCGAGACAAAGCACGAGCGCGATCTCAAGCGTGACGAGAAGCGGCTGCTTGCCCTCCTCGGCCTGCCCACGCTCACGCTGGCGCTCGCCATAACGGTCGTCACGACCTATGTGCCGAAGCTCGCCTCGAACTTCACCAGCAGCACGACCATCATCGGTCTGATCGTCGGCGCCGAGGGTTTCCTCGCGCTGTGGATCCCGCTGATCGCGGGCGCGTGGTCGGACCGGCTCGACACGCGTGTGGGAAGGCGGATGCCGTTCATGATCGTCGCCACGCCGCCGCTCGTGGCCGCGCTCGTGGTGGTCGGCTTCGTGAACTCGCTGGCCGGGATCGCGGTCGCGGTGTTCGTCTTCTTCTTCGCCTACTTCGTCGCGTACGAGCCGTACCGGGCGCTCTACCCGGATCTGGTGGAAGACGACGTTGCGGGACGCGCCCAGAGCACGCAGGCCGTGTGGCGCGGCGCCGGCACGGGCATCGCGCTCGTGGGCGGCGGGCTCCTCTTCGGGCTCACCGACGCCGCCCCGTTCGTGGCCGCGGGCGCGCTGGTGGCTATCGGCATGACCGTGTTCGTCGTCGAGAGCGTGAAGAGGCGACCGAAGAGCGCCCGCACGAAGCCGCCGAAGCCGGCGCGTGAGGTGGCCGCCGACCTGTGGGACCTGTTGCGTCGCGATGGCAGTCTGCGCGCCTACTTGTTGGCGAACGCGCTGTGGGAGCTGTCGCTGGGGGCGCTGAAGACTTTCGTGGTCCTCTACATCACGAACGGCCTCGGCTACAGCGTGTTCGCCGCGGCGGCCATCGTCGGCGCCGTCGCGCTGGTGGTGCTTGCCGCCGCACCCGTGAGCGGCAAGATGGCCGACCGCATGGGCAGCACCGCGGTGATGCGCTTGGCGCTGCCGGTCTACGGCGCGGGGCTGCTCGTGCCCTTGTTCATCCGCACGCCTTGGGCGCTCGTTCCGATCCTGCCTGTGATTGCGTTCGGTGGCGGCGTGATCATGACGCTGCCCTACGCGATGCTGATCCCGCTTATGCCGAAGGGCGAGCACGGCGCGCTCACCGGCTTCTACAGCCTGAGCCGCGGCATCGGCGTGATGCTCGGGCCGCTGCTCGCGGGCGTGGCGGTGTCCGCGCTCAAGGGACCGCTTTCGCACACACACGGGTACGCGGCGATGTGGCTCGTGTGCTCCGCGGCGATCCTCGCGAGCATCCCGCTCGTGAAACACGTGGACGAAGACCGTTAGTTAGGATGCCGCGCCGTGAGGGACTCGCGGCTCCTCGTTGCGCTGTGCGCGCTGCTGTGTGCGCTTGTCGTGAGCGTCGCGCCCGCGCGCGCGGCGAACACGGAGCAGCTGATCACAGGCGTGAAGCTGATCAAGCAACCCGCCGGCCAGCCGTGGTGGATAGGTCTATCGCTCGGCGCCACGATCGCCACGTCTGACGGCTCTAAGCCAAGCGCGTTGAGCAAGCTCGTCTTCTTCTTCCCGCACGCGACCGTAAACGCCGGCGCATTTCCCTCCTGTACGGTCGCGAAGCTGCGGGCGCACGGCGCGCGCGGCTGTCCTGCGGGGTCGCGGCTCGGCAAGGGAACCAGCCTGATCGACGCGAGCCCCCTGCTCAATCCCGCCCACGCCGACATCACGATGTTCAACGGCCCGCGCCGACACGGCAACCCGACGTTCCTCTTCATGGCTCAGGCCCGTGAGGTGCAGGTCACGCTCTATCTCCAGGGCACGCTCGCCCGTCAACGCGGCCGCTTCGGCTACAAGCTCACGATGCCGTTCCCGCGCATACCGACGATCACCGGGTTCCCCGACGCGTCGGTGAGCCAGTTCCAGGTGAACGTGCAGGCGTTCGGACGGCAGCGTGGACGGCGCGTGCCGCTGCTCGAGGCGCCCACGAGCTGCCCGTCGCCGGGCTGGCTCTTCGAGGGCGACTTCTCGTTCTACGACGGCCAGTCGGGAAGCGCCCGCACCACCATCGGCTGCACGCTCACGGGCACGCCCGCATAGGGCTCCGTGAGCAATCGCACGTTAGGTTGGCCATCCAGCCGGGAACGTCCAATCTGGGCGGGCACCCATGCTGGACCGGAGCAAGCAACGCATCCCACGTCGCCAGGCGAAGGTCGCCGGCGTCCTCGGCTTTGCCGCGGCCGT